>JAOAQY010000140.1 GCA_025210965.1 Tissierellales bacterium | reverse complement strand
CTATGTTTTTCTTCGGTTGGTCCTCCGGTTCTTAAAGATTTCTGGAGATCTTCAATGGCATACATATGGCCACGACCCTGGTTGTAATCTTTAGCAAATCCGTATCCGGCCCAAAGAACAACCAATCGGGGATCGACCTCTAACATATCAATCATTGCCGAACCGTTGTATTTGCTGGCAAAAGTTGTGTCTTTGGTTCTCATGTACGACTGATACTCTTTCGGGAAGTTCTGACCCCAAACTTCGTTGCGAGGCTCTGTTGGTGAATGTTTCACTTTAGGTGTGTAGGCAAAAACTGCCTCGGCGCGGCGCTCCATTACGGAAGAAGCCAATAGTCCTAATAAAAAGACGACAACTACGGTTACTAAAAAGATTCCCCAACCTAGTATGGGCTTTTCCTTTATTTGTTCGCGAATAGGTTTCATATAAATTGATTTTTTTCATGGATATAAAACAGTCGGCTTATTGTGTATCCATCTTTAAAGAGATTACTGCGAGTGCTGTTTTATATTTCTTTTGATTTAGTTTACTCTTTATTTAAGTCTTTTAACCAGTCGGGTAGAGGACTTTCTGGCACAGGCACCCGGGCATGAGGAACACTTGATAAGCTGTTGACTCTTCCGTGAGGTGTTTCCCGATGACATTCCCAGCAGAATCGATCTCCGATGTTCTGATGAACATCTGGTTTATGCGCCAGAAGTTTATCATCGGTGATCAACTGCTCATGGCATCTTACACAGTTTTGCTGCACCACTTGTTGTCCCTCTTCCTTAATGAAAATAACCTGAGGTTCTGCCCGCATGGTAAATACCGAGGCATGTCGCAAGCCATCTTTCGCCTTAAAATAATAGGTGTTAAGCACATTGTCGTGCGGAACGTGACAATCGTTGCAAGTGGCCACTTCGCGGTGCGCACTATGGCTCCAGGTTGCGTATTGCGGTGCCATAATGTGGCAGTTTACGCAAGTTTTAGGATCATCCGATAAGTAGGAATGAGCTCTGGAGACATAAAAAACATAAAAGCCTAAGCCAACAAAAACACCGGCAAGCAGCAAAACGGGTACTTTCCAGTGCTCAGGAGGTTTGAGGAAATCAATGAATTTTTTTGTCATAAACTTTGATTTAGATTAGCGATTAAAAAGATAATTGCTTTTAGATTTTTTAACAAATATTTAAGCATTTAAATACTTATTAATATTTAGTCTAAATAACTGATAGGTAGAATATTATTGAACACAAAAGCCTGCACCTATAAAGGTGCAGGTTTTCCCAATTAATTATTACCAATTTATACCTCACATTAGTTAATCCACT
The DNA here is from genome assembly GCA_025210965.1 of Tissierellales bacterium. Taxonomy (NCBI): domain Bacteria; kingdom Bacillati; phylum Bacillota; class Tissierellia; order Tissierellales; species Tissierellales bacterium. The sequence continues at coordinate 24,185 of JAOAQY010000140.1, read as the reverse complement.
TCTCAATGTCTTCCTCCACTGTACTAATGCTTCCGATACCAAAGGTTTCAACTAATATTTTTGCCACATTTGGTGATAAGAAAGCTGGTAATGTAGGCCCAAGGTTGATATTCTTCACCCCAAGGTGCAATAAAGCAAGCAATACAATTACAGCTTTTTGTTCATACCAGGCAATGTTATAAACGATAGGTAAGCTATTGATATCATCCAGTCCAAATACTTCCTTTAGCTTAAGAGCTGTAACAGCTAAACTGTATGAGTCGTTACACTGACCAGCATCCAACACTCTTGGAATACCACCGATATCACCCAATGGTAATTTGTTGTAGCGATACTTAGCACATCCTGCAGTTAGAATAACAGTATCCTGAGGTAGTTCGTTAGCAAAGTCAGTGTAGTAGTTACGATCTTTCATACGACCGTCGCATCCTGCCATCACTACAAATTTCTTAATGGCTCCACCTTTAACAGCCTCAACAACTTTATCAGCTAATTGAAGAACCTGGTTGTGGGCAAATCCACCAACAATTTCGCCAGTTTCAATCTCGGTTGGAGCAGCACATTTTTTAGCGTGTTCAATTACCGCAGAGAAATCTTTTGCCTGACCATTCACTCTGTCCGGAATGTGCACGCATCCGTCGAAACCAGAAGCACCTGTTGTGTAAACGCGATCTTTGTAAGATGCTTTAGGTGGAACAATACAGTTGGTAGTAAATAATATTGGTCCATTGAACGTTTCAAACTCAGTTGTTTGTTGCCACCAGGCACTTCCGTAGTTACCTACAAAGTTTTCGTATTTCTTGAATTTTGGATAGTAATGAGCCGGTAACATTTCGCTGTGTGTGTAAACATCAACACCTGTGCCTTGAGTTTGCTCCAATAGCTCTTCTAAATCTTTAAGGTCGTGGCCACTGATTAGGATACCAGGGTTGGTGCCAACACCAATGTTAACTGACGTAATCTCAGGATTACCAAAAGATTCAGTATTTGCTTTGTCAAGTAAGGCCATTACATCCACACCAAACTTACCGCATTCCAATACTAATCCAACCAACTCGTCAGCTGAAATTTCTTCGGATAAAGTAGCAACTAATGCCTTTTTAGCAAACTTGTAAATCTCTTCATTTTCATAACCCAGGTTCCAGGCATGCTCACCATAAGCAGCCATTCCTTTAAGACCATAGGTTAAAAGTTCTTTTAGTGAACGGATGTCTTCATTCTCGATTGATAGAATACCGATTAATAAAGCTTTCGATTCCATCTCATTTTCGTCTGCAGCACGGAAGGTTGCACTGTCATGAAGATTTGCCGGAACATCGATTTGTGCCTTAATTTCATCCTGAATAGCATATCCTTCTTTGATTTTAGCTGCAATTTTGTTGCGATCGAAGTTAGCGTTGGTAATGGTAATAAACATCGAATCGATGATGTATTTATTCGCTTTTGCTCCATCAAGTCCTTTTTCATCAGCTATCTGACTTAGAACAGCTACACCTTTAGATGTGTATAGCAAAAGATCCTGAAGATTAGCTACATCAGAAGTTTTTCCACAAACTCCTTTGATTTCGCAGCCAGTTCCTTTCGCTGCTTCCTGACATTGGTAACAAAACATACTCATAATGTAAAGATTTAATTAATAGAGATTTAACTATTATTGGTTATTTAATTATTCCTATTATATTCTCAATTTGCTTCTCAATTTGCTTCGCAATTATTATCTTTGATACAAATGTAAGGAAGGGTAGAAGGGAAAGCTGTAACAAATGTTACAAAATTGGAAATAAACCATATTTAAGCACAAAATTACCAAAATGGCAACAATCAAAGCTACTATAGATTCAAGACGTTCTATAAAGAAAAACGGGTTTCAAATCATTATCAGAATACAACACGACCGAAAAAAGAAAGAAGATATACCAACTGGTGAATATTTACCAAAACTTGAATATTTCGATAAGAAAACAGGAAAGGTAAAAAAGCGCAAAGGATTAGAGTATGAAAGAATCAATGAATTAATTTTTGAAAAAATAGTTTTCTACAAAAAACGCTTTAAATCTAATCCAACAGCAGTTAGTCTAAAATCAAAGGAAGATGTTTTAGCAGAGTTTGAAAGACTATTAACCAAATTAGAAGCAGAAGGAAAGTATAATTCTAAAAGAATTATTTTATACGCTTATAAATATCTCAAAGAATTTTTAAATGAAAAAACTACTCTTTTAGTTGATGAAATTGATGATGTCTTTTTAGATGATTATAAAGTTTTCTTACTTGGTAAAAATCTTAAATCAGGAACAATTAAGAGCTATGTAGAGAAGCTTAGAATGATTCACAATTTAATTGTAGATAGATTACAAATTATCAAACACAACCCATTCAAAAATTTCAAGGTTGATAAAGAAGAAAACAAACATGAACTAACAGAACAATTTTTAAAAGATTTCATCAACTATATACCTTCATCAAAAGAGAGAATCTTATATAAAAATATGTTTCTGTCTATGTTTTTTCTCCAAGGAACAAGGGTTTCAGATATTTTGACAATAAGATATAATAATCTACTTATTGAAGGATTAAACAATGAACCTAAAATAGATAAGTTTAGCAAAGAAAGTGAGAAAATAGCCTATTATTTTAGTTTAGGCAAAAAAACAGATTATTCTAAGGTTAATTTCAGCTTAGAATTTAAAGCATTTAAAACAGGTCACACACATATTATACCACTATCAAATAAGGCTATTTTACAGCTTCGTTTTTTTCTTGATACAGATTTACAGTTAAGATATTTGAACGCTTTTGACCATCCTCTATATGATAAAGAATTAAGAATATTTCTATCAGAAAGAATAAAAGTATCTTATTTAAAAAGTGAAGAAGATGAAGTCCTAATATTGAAAGAATTAATCATTGAGCAACACAAAAGAAACCCTAATAAACCCATATTTCACAATTTTAATATAGATGGATTGAAAGGAAATGATTTAAAAAAATTCATCCAATCCAAAACTTCTTATATTAATAAATCTTTAACGTCAAATGAAAAAGACGAATACTATAAAACAAGATTGAAAACTCATATTTCTTGCCATTGTGCCAGACACCTTTTTGCTATATGTTTCTATTCACACAAAAAAGATATATATGGATTATCTAAACTTCTTTTTCATAAAAAGGTTCAAACGACCGAGAACTATTTAAAACGTTTAAATGTTCGAATCCATTCTAAAAATGATGCTCTTGATTTCTATGATAATTTTTAGCTCTTTAAAGAGCCAGATTTTAACCAAAAGCGGATTTCTAATATAGTTATCCGCTTTTTTATTTGCCTTTAAAATTCAGCCTCTTTTTAAATAATATGAACGGGCGCGCATACCTAAGAATAAAAATTTCAATTTCCAATGTGATAACACTTTATTTTTAAAATTCAATTTTTTTCAAATCTCTTTTTGGTTTTTTGGTTTAAAGTTTCTTATGCTTGTAAATATCAAAAACAACTTAAAAAATAACAGATATGAAAATTGTAAAAGAGACAACAACAAACAACACTAACTTATTTCACTCTCAAGAAGCTGAAACATTCAAACAATCTATTCAAGCATCATTTGAAAATGAATTTGATAATATCTTAGATAAAATTTTCTTTGATTTAGCTGAACAAAAGGTAAGAGCTACGGCCAATCTTCAAACTTCAATTATGGAAATATTTGAAGATATACAGGATAAGAAAGAAGAAGTTAAAGATGATTTCTTTAATAAATTTTTCATATCTCTTTTTGATACTAAATTGAGATTTTGTAAAAGACCAGAATATATTAAAAATCAGATTAAAAAATATTTGCTAAAAAGTGTAAATCTTACATACACAACAAAAGTATTAAATAAGTTTTTAAATGATTTGGAAGGTTTCTTAGAGACAAATAAAATCAATTCACTTATTCAAAAAGAATTTCACCGTAGAAATGAAATTGAATTAGCCCAAAAAAGAGAATTAAAAGATGAAGAAATATTAGAAATGGATATGATTATTGAAGAAAAATGTGGAGAAATTAAAACATCTAATCAAAAAAATAAAACTATAACAACAGCCGAATATATAAACGAAGAAGGTAAGAGAGTAGTTATAGCAAAAACCGAAATGTTAAAGACAGGAAATGTTAATTATAAAATGACAATATCAAACAAACGGTTCGAAACAACATCTTGGAATAAAACCAAAGTATTCTTAAATGGATTATTTGAAAATGTTAAAGGTTTCTTCTCTAATATTAAGCCAAAATCATTAACTGACGAACAATTAAACCGTTATTCAAAAAATATTAATATGCCACTTTTCAAAGATGAAAACACAGAAAAAAGTTTATTAAAGGTTTATACTGGTGATAAATTAGCAGCATAATTAGCAACACATAATAAAAAGATGAAAATAAATGGCGCTCAATATTTTCATCTTTTTTTATTCATTAACAATTTAAAAATATAACAAATGGAAATAAAATTTAATTACATAGAAGAAGTAACAGGAGTTAATGTATATAGATACAAAGCTCAGTTTGATGAAAACCTACTAATGAAAAATATTAATAAAAAGACTAATTCAAACTATACTTATGAGGAATTTTTAAAAACAGATAATTCACATCAAGAAATATTTGATACTTTAAATGAAATGAATGTAGAAATGGATAACTATTTTATGGATGATGATATTGTTGTTATGACAACATATGTAGAAGCCGTTTAAAACAAAAGGAGAACTTTAATTAGTTCTCCTTTTGTTTATCTATTTTTTAAAAAATCTATTTGCCTTTCATACTCACTATTTTCTTTCTCCAAGAAATCAATATATGCTTTTAAATCTTCAATGTTTTCCATTTCATCTATGATATTTCTAAGGCGTTCATTTTCCTTGTTCAAATCTTCTATTTCGCGTTCATAATAATCAGCCATAATATATAGTGTTATTTTTAATTATATATTAATGTTGAAATATCACATTTTTCTAAATGCTTAAAGCGTATTCTTTATTAACCCTTTCATAGACTGTTTTACCTTTTACGCGTTTCATAATTAATAAATCTTTTCTTTGCTTATCCTTATCCCTATCAAATGAAATATGAAGCCACTTAAAACTACCATCTTCTTTTAAGTCCTCAATAATCAACTGATCATAGTTCAAATTCAAACAAATACTTAAAAGCTTCTTCATATCATTACAAACCAAATCAAAAGCTTGTCCTTTACAATGCTGACTACTTACAGCACCACCAATTAATTTATTTAATTTCTTGCCTCTGAAACCAGAACTAATATGAATAACAGAGCCATATTTTACACGCATTGGAAACCAGATATTTTCTACTAAGGCATTTACATTTTCTATTAATTCATCAGGGATTGAGTTGTCTAATTCATTTCTTACAGCGGTTTGGCTAAACTCAATTTCTTCTTTACTTATCTTAAACCATTTATTCAATTTTCATATTACATTCTTTTTATCTATTCATCAATCAATTCCTCAATTAATTCTAATTCAGCCATAGCAATGTTTTCAGGTAAATTATCAAACTTGATTTTATATAATTCTAATTCACAATCAGAATCTAATAACTCATTCTGTTTTTCTTCATATTCCTTCAATTGCTTATCTACTTCTGGATATTTATCATTTAATTCTGAAATTCTGCTTTCTAATTCATCTTTGGTTTTTCCATTCTTAAAAATAAGATTTCCAACTTCATCTTTAATGGGTTTATTATTTTGGTCATATTCTATATGACTATCTAATATTTCTTTTCTTTCTTCGTCGTATTTATCAGTTCCTTCAACCTTTTCATAATTCAATGCCTCTTGGATTGTTTCTAATTCTGCTTTAATCTTTTTCTTATTTCTTAATAAACACCAACTGAATTTTACATCTTTGATATTGCTTAATACTTCAATACCTGCTTGTATTTTTAATAAATCTCTATTTTTCATATGTTATTTTGTTTTTTTATTTTTATCTTCTATATCTTCTATTACTATTCCAGAGCCTTGTAATATAATGGGTTCATCAGTTTTGTAATCTACAAACACATATGTATTATCATCTGAGAAATTAATATCTCCAGCAGTTATGTATTCTGTTGTTCTTCCGTTTATAGTGTGATATACTATACGTGTGTCGCCGTTTCTCAGAGGTTTAATTTTATTGAAATAGACAATAGATACACACACCATCATTAAAGCAATTAGTGTTCCTGGTAAACCAAGGAATATCTCACCTTCAATATAGGCTGATCTATAACTCAATATTATTACTGCTATACATGCGATTATAAATGTTATCATTTTATCTATAATTTATATTTTTTGGTCTAAATGTTTTTAAATCATCATCATTAGTATTTTCAACATCCAGAGGATTTTGAATAATGATATCTTTGATTTTATATAATTCTTCATCATATTCAGATAGTGAAATTATATTCCTATCTACTAATGATTTTAATATTTCGCTTTTAAAATATATCTCTTTCATTGTTGTTAATTGTTATTTTTAAATTTTTAAATATTGCTTCTTAGAGAGCCAGAAAAGCAATTAACACTTTCATATTCTAATCTCTCTCTTAAATAACGGTTTATTGAAATATTTTTTCAGTTTGGAAATAATTTTACTGAAATTTTCAATGTTGTTAAAACTTATCTTTAAACCAGATAATCAATCTATTAAAGATTTTCAGTTTTTTAAAATCTGGTTTCTTATATTTGAATAGAACAATCAAAACCTTTATTTATAATTGTTTTCTTCGTTCCTATCGCTATTTTTATTAATGCCTATCATTGGCTTTTAAAGGTGGTGTTTAAGCTTGTTGATTTCTTAATTACAAATCTCCACCTCTTTTAACATTTAAGACATTAAAGTCTTTATATTGTCTGAATAAAAATATCATTGCTTTTTCAAGTTCGCACACCTCACGCTCATCAATATAATCAGTTAATTTAAAAATCCTTTTTAATGCCTTTCCTTCATTAATTACTTTCCTTATTGGACTTCTATTTTTTGAACCCTTAGATAGATGGCTTGATATCCTCTCTTTTATGTCATGTGTAATTCCTAAATAAATTGTATTTTCTTCCATTAGGAACATATATAAACATCTATTCATATTTCATTATTATTTTTTTAAAAAAGAACCCCTTTTAAGAGGTTCTTACAAAAACAAAAAAGTATTCTAACATCTAAGAAGGCCACAAAAAAAAAATAAATAAATATTACGGATAAACTAAAAAGACCTTCTATAGATGTTTTTACATTTTTATATATTAAATCTAAAAGCTCAAAATGGCTACTATTGAATTTTTTTTAATAATTAATTTTCTTTGTTGTTTATTCTTCTATTATAATTTCAAATCTTTTCAAAATATCACTACCATCATTAATTAATCTCTTTAATCTTTTTCTCTGAATAATTCTATCTACTTCTTCACGCAAATAAAAAGAGAAGTTTAAGACACTATCAACACCATAAATTAAAGCTAAATTATAACCTGCTTGTATTTCATCTTTTGAAAAATCATTTCTTTCAAATCCAATTTTTTCTAATACTCTCACACAGTATTTTACTAAAATTCTTTGGTTAGTTGTCATTCCATTTAAAGTTTTCATTTTATTAATAATTTCTTTTAATTATATATAAAATTTGAAAACTACTTTTTCTTCTACCATACACTCTTTCAACTTAATAGTGTTGATATTTCACGTTTTTATAGTTTTTGAATAAAATATATAAAAGAAAAAATATAACACTATGGATAAAATAAATAGACCCTTAAAAGCTTATCCAAAATTAGAGCCTGAAAAAGAAGTTGATGTTTTTACTATAATTGACGCTACTGGGGAATTAACACACGTTGATATTCCCGTTAATGACCTAAAAAGCATGACACTTGGAGACTACTTATTAAAACAACGCGAATTAATTAATAGTGATGATGATTTACTTGATATAGATGATGCGTATGAAAAAATAATAGGATAGAATGAAGAAGAATAAAATGAGTGATGTGTTAAAACATCTTGTGAAAAATAAAAAACATAAACCTAAAAAACCCAGGAATTATTGGACACTCGAAAAGTGCTTAGAAGAAGCTGAAAAATATAAAAATATAACTGAATTTAATAAGCACTGCAGAGGTGGTAGAATGTATTTAAAAAGAAATAACTTAGATAGTGAATTAGAAGCCTTTTATGGTGGAAAGTATAATAGAGACTTAAATAATGATCAGTGTGTTTATTTGATATTCTTTAATAAACCTCATAGGGCTGTGTATATCGGTAGAAGTTCAAGTTTCACACGTAGGTATAACGAACATACCAGTGATAAACATTCATCCGTTTTTCAATTTATGAATAAATACAACCTTAAACGCTCATATTTTAAACTACAATTGACAGAGTATATAAATATTAGGAAAGCTTCTTTTATTGAAAAAATCCTTATTAAATATATGGCTATATTCGGTTTTGATGTTATTAATAGAATTGATGGCTATGTAGTGGAACAAAAAAAGGAGAACTAATTAAAGTTCTCCTTTTCTTTTCGTTCTAAATTTTATACAAATTACCCTTTTCACCACTTGGGTTTTTAATTATAGTATGAAAGAGGAAAAAAGTTTATTCATATATTATTTTTCTTTTTTTATTTTTAATCTACATTTAAGTAGTATTTTATTTCTAATTTATCTAAAACACTTTCAACTATTTTACGTCCTTTAATAACATCTTTTTTAGCAAAATAAACAGCATCGTGTAAAGGATAGAAGAAAACGTTTTGATTTAAACATTCTTCCCAGATTTTATTCATAGCTGAACTTTCAGCACGTTGTAATAATAGAACTGCGTTTTTATATTTTTTATATTTTTTCAAATCTTTTATATTAAGTCCTTTGATATATCTATTTTTCCAACCGTCAATAATTGCTCCACCTTCTGGAAAACTCTCTTTTAATTCGTCCGTATTTTGGCCATAGGCAGCTTTACACCAACCAGAACCCTTTGCTACTTGTCTTCCTTCTTTTGGATCATCTGTAATAGATTTTAAAATATCACTGTTTTCATATAGATTTTCATAGAATAAACCACTTTCAACAGCTTTAATAAAATCTATATCTTTTCTTCCTGTTTGCTTATAAATTAAGCAGGCACAGAAAAAGGGCTGTGAGTTTTTAATATCAATTGAAATCATATCTTTAATAAGATATTTTCTTAGTTCTGATGGAATATTAGTAAGAATATAATGAAAACGATGCCCAAATTTATCTAAATCATTATTGAAGAAATCTAAACGTTCTTCTTCATTTGATTTATTCCATTTTTGGATATATAACCAAGTTGTTTCTAAATGATCTTTTAAGTATTTTTCAGGCTCTACAAATGGTTTATTGTTAGATATACATTTTAATTTATAACCGTTGTATTTCCTATTTATAACCTTACTAAAACATCTTTTATCTAATGTTTTTGAGAAACTATAATTTTTAACTATATCATATGTGTATTTAATAATAACAGGAAGGTTATTATATGTTTTATTAAAAATGGTTTTGAGCGTTTTATCTAACTTTGGATCGTTTATTTTTACTTGCTTCTTAAATCCAGTCAATAATTTAGGGAGTAATTTAAAGCTATTCACCTTAGAATTATATTTATTAGTGTATCTTTTACCATTTTTTGTAAATTGATATTCGAATAATTTTAAATCATTAATAAGAATGTCAAGTATTTTCTTATATTTCTTTTCTCCTAATATTTGGCGTGTGTCTTTTAAATAAACAAAATCAGGCGTATAGTAATATGTTTCTCCTTCTATTACAAATGTAAATAAGTCCTCATATGAATATTCATATTCAGTTTCTTTAATTTCATTGAATAGTAGTTTTAAATGTAGTGCTTTATCTATAAGCTTTGTTAGGAAGGTTTTAATTCGATTAATATCTTTCTTATCGAATGTATCTTTTAGTTCTTTTTCAAAGGTAAAAGAATAAACTTTATTTTCTTTCTTGTCCATTTCATCTTTTTTTGTTTGTGTGTGTGTTAGTTATTTATCTTTTTGTTTGTGTGATTTTAAAAAGAAAACAACAGGTAGCTACTCCTGTTGTTATATCTTATCACACAAAACAAGTTATGATGAAATAACTTTATAGTATATATTAAAAATTAATATCAAAAGTTTATTTTTTTAATAAAAAATTTTATAATATTTCATTTTTTTATACTAAAAACATAAGAAAAAAAATTCAAAAAAAAGCCAGACATTAACTGCCTGACTTTATATTCATTTATTAATTTTCTGATAATATCTAACATTCGTTAGTTTGGGACAACAAGATATAAAGGTTTCCACTGGCTGTAATATTTTACATGCTCATACAGCCTATCCACATGTTCTCAGAAATCATTTTTTTAAATATCCTTTATATTATATATAAAAAATTAAATTCAAAAATTTTCAAAAATATTTACATATCAGTATTTTTAATTACATTTTTTAAAAAACCTCTGTATGTAATTGAAGGATAGTTTAATACAAAAAAAATACGAAAAAATGAATTTTTTAAAAATGATATTTTGAATTGTTTATAACACCACATTCCCTTATTTTTTTAGCCTAAAAAATCTCACAATGAGAAGAAGAAAGAAAGAATATATAAGAAAGAATATAGAAGAAAGAATATAGAATATAGAAGAAGAAGAAATAATAATTTAGGTTTTTTTTGGAGTATTCTATTCTTTCTGGGTTATACAATTGGTTAGGGTTTCAGGCTATCTTTATAGAATAAAAAAACCCAGAATATTAATCCTGAGTTTTTATTATTTCTTTTTCAAATATTTTTCTTAATTCCAAATGATTACTATACTTAAATATTTGTTTATCATTATCATCATATTCTAAAAAGTATTCATTTGAAAAAACAACATCTATTTTGTAATATGTGATTGTATTATTATCAGTATGCTTTAAAGTCATATTTTTAAAGTCTTTTTTCTTTATTTTACTATCAGTATCAAATTTGATACAAGCAGTTTCATAATCAATTTTATCATGATACTCTTTATAATCCATATAACAAAAACAATCTCTAAAATGTCTATATTCAGCACTAGAAATACTAAATTGTTTCATATCATTTACCTGTGTTCCATTTTCATCTATTATAATAGCATTATTAAAAGGTTCGGCATCTAAATGAATAGATGCTTTAAATTTTGCTTTTTTCTCTACTTCTGTCTTTGCTTTTTTCTCTACTTCTGTCTTTGCTTCTGTCTTTGCTTCTTTCTTTGCTTCTTTCTTTGTTTCTTTCTTTGCTTCTTTCTTTGCTTCTTTCTCTGCTCTTTCTTCTGCTCCAAATACTTTTTCAGCCCATTCTTTTCTGAATTGCTGAACTTCTTTTAAGTGTTTCTTTATATTATTGAACATTGTTATTTATTGTATTTTTTCTTCTAATCCATCAATACTCCTTCGGAGATCCATACCGTGGATAACTAATTCAGTTATTTCATCCATATTATTAATAAGAATATCTTTAATTATTCCTTCATTTAGTCCTTTTTCTACTAGCTCATTTATTAAGTCTTTCATATCAGTTTTATTTATTTTTATATTTTAATTAATTCCAAAAAAGATGTTTATTAAATATTTCTAATTTTCTTTTCGGAAATGATACTTTCATTATTATATATTAAAATTTTTATTCCCTTCTATACACTTTTTCACTTTCATATATTTATATATATAAGAAATAAAAGATAAGAAATGATTGAAGATTTAAGAAAAGCTATAAATGGTGAAATTCGTTTAGATTTAAAAACTCTAATATTTGGTTTAAGAAGTGGAAATATTTCAGTGATTTATCCACACGATAAAGACAAAGAATATTATATAGAGCGTTTTAAAGAAACTGATTATGAATTTACAAAAGAGAACTTTAAAATATTTTTAAGTGAAGATGGTGAAATATTGACAACGATGTATAGGCAATTAAACACGCTTGAAAACTACAATGAATATTTCGATGATGAAATGAAAGATTTAAATTTTATTCAGAAATTGAATGATTTTGTAAAAGAAACTGGGTATTTACCACCATTATCTTATCCAGAACATATAAATGGAAGAGATTTTATTAAAGATACTTTAGAATATAGAGAAGATTTAGAAAACTTCTTTACTCACGTATATGAAGATGAGAAATACAATTGTGTTATCACTCATAATAGATTATTAAGCGAATATAATAGTGAAGCATATGATTGAAATAGAAACGAACAAACACAGGATTAAAACAAATGTTTTTTTCTTATTAATAATTCTTCTGTGTTGTTGATTTATTACTCCAATAACTTACAGCGAAATCAACAACACAGAAGTATTAGAAAACATCGACAAAAATTTAGATGAAATAGATAACAAATTAGACACCATAATAGTAAATTTGAATAAAGCAGATTTATTAGAATATAAAGACGAATTAAATATGGCTATGAATATAAAAAATAGATTTTGGAGAAAATAAAGAAATAGAAAATGGAAGAAACAGACATTAAAGCATCAACATTCGAAGAAATGAAAAGTTTTGGTATGCCAGAGAAAGAACCAACAGAAGAAGAAAAGAAGAAACATTTGGAAGATAGGAGGGTGTTTTTTGAGAGTTTGAAAGTGATTGAACCTATGGATTTAGAAGAATATAAAGAAATAGAAAACCCTTAGAAATTAAAATCTAAGGGTTTTCTCATTTTAAAAAAGATCCAGTGTTGTTTTATAGTCATCTTCATTTAAGCTTATATAATGCCTTGTTAAAGATGTGTTAGCGTGGTTTAATATTTCGCTTAGTTCTATTAGTGCTTTACTTTTATCTGGTGATAGTTCATAGTATCTACGAGCGTATGATTTCCTTAAAACGTGGGTCGAAACTGATTTGGGGTTAATAGAAAGGTGTTTTTGTGCCATTGCTTTTATTTGGTCTAACATGTATCTATATTTATAACAATCACCTGTTTTTTCATTATAGAAAAGTAAATCATGAAAATCATCTAAATCTATATCTCTAATTAAATCATAGAAGCTTTCACTAAAATAAACCTGTCTCCTTTTATTCGTTTTAATTTCATATAATACTACTTCATTATTTATTAAATCTCTTTTCTCAATATTGAATATATCTGAGCTTCTTAAACCAGAATACATACCTATGGCAATAAATAAGGCTATTCTTTGTTTCTTTTTCTTTTCAAATCTTATTATACATTTCACAAGTTGTTGAAGTTTTGAAAAATCTAAATATGATTTTGTATTATAATTTTTAATTTCTTTTTTCATATCTGTTTTTTTCTTGTATATATTACGCTTAAAATATCTGTTTTTTCTAAAAACAGGCGGTAAATCAATCATAGTTATACCAGTGAGAAGGTGAAACTACCAACCATTCAAAAAACAATTTAAAAAGCGCATAAAATAACATAAGTTGCGCTTTTCTATTTCATCATTTTTAAGATGATTTTACACACGAAATAATAAAACAGGTGTAAATTGTCGCTTCTTTTATTTGAAGTCAAAAAAACACCTAAAATAAACTAACAGGAGTAAAGAGAAGCAAATGATTATTATTGAAGCCGAAAACGCCAACAGTAAAAGAATAAAAAATAATAATTATAAATATTAAAAATATATATATCATGATCTTGGAAGTTTTTTATAAAGGCGTTTATTTCGATAGAAACCATCTACCAGTTTGTGTCTTTTAAATAATGGTTAAACAATTCCATATCTTATAATGTTAAGTTTTTAGTATTTTGTTTTTTTAATGTTTTCTAAATCAAAATCAAATTGGACTGTTGTGTTTAATTTCACTTTAATTTCAAATTCACAATTACAGTTTTCACAATATAATCCAATTGTTTCTTCTCCACTTAAATTTGGATATTCCAGAGGAAATTTGTTAAAATCATAATTTACTTCTTCTCCACAGTTTTTACATTTCATTTTAAAAATGTAAGGGATTGGGAAACGTTTGACTTCATCTGAATAAGGTATTTCTATTCTCTCTGTTTTCATACTTCAAATATACCGCAACTACCCGACCGCAGCGAAGCAAGGTGTTGCGTGTATTTTGTATATGGTTTTATAACCTTCTTTTTTTTCGGGGTTTTACGGTTGGTTAGTAATTCCGGTTGAATTTGGCTTTTAAATAAAGGTTTTATTAACTTATTCTTCCAAATCATATAAATACCTCATTAAACTATTTGGGCACAAAAAAACCCCTTAGAATTAACTAAGAGGCTTTAAAAATATTCCCGATTAAATTATTTTTCTTCTCCTTTTAAAACCATTCTGTAAGTAGAATAACCATATGTAGCTGTTTTCTTATCATCTATTTCAAGTGTAAAGGCAATTGAAACACTTTCATCACTCATTATATCTAAAAACTCTAATATTCCTGCTGCGTTTTTATAACCTGTTAAGTTATTAGAAACTCCTTTATCATCTTTTTTAAACATTACCTTATTAGGGTCATCTAAACAATTCATCATTAAATAAACTGTATTAGATGCTTTTCCTGTTGGTTTAATTAAGATAAATGAAACACATTTAGAGTTAGCATTAATATTATCGTATGGCAGTCTTATATAACCTGCTCTTGGTTGTTTTTTCCCTTCTTCTGGTTTCTTAGAAATATAAATTCTTCCTTCATCAGATTTACCTTTTGCTCTTTTAGAAGTGTCTAATGAGTGGCTTAAAAACTCTTTTAATTGATCATCCATAATTGAAAAATATTAAATGAATATATGTTTTTAATAATTATAGAAACAAAAATATAGATTAATATTTAAAAATACCAGAGGAATGAGAAATAATGTAGAATATTTTTAAAAAACACAATATTCCAGAAAATAAATTTATTCAGAAATATAGTGTTAATATGTGAAAAGAATATTCTACAAAAATATTTAATCTATGAATTTCCCTATGGTAGATGATTTTTGAAAACTCTGAATTTATATATAGTAGTATAAAAACAATTCAGAGAATAAAAATAACAATCATACATGAATAAAAGGAGATTAGAGAAAGTGTTAATAGAAAACAATGAACGGTTTTATGAGCTTATGAAAGCTAATAGCAAAATCAATACGAGAACACAAGAGGATTTAGATATTTATCAGGACTATATATTATATCTTTTAGAAAATGGCATTCCTGATAACATCAAGACAGAAGAAGATGCTGTAAATTGGATAGAATTAAGATTACAAGGTCAGATAAGAAGTAAATTATTACCCTTGGAAAAGAGCATAGAAACATGTGAACTAATTGAGGAATGTAATTATTACGAAGAAGATGATTTAAATGATGTAATTTATGATATTATTAATGAAATGAGTGGTGAAAATAGAGAGACTTTAGAGGCTTGTTTATACTACCCAACAAATAGAGAGAGAGCAGAATTATTTAACATTTCAAGACAGGCATTTGATAAGAGATTTAAAAAAGCAATTATTGAAGCTAAAAAGATTGTGAAAATGAAAAATAATTAAAAAAATATCAATTTTTTTTTGATTTGTCTATAACAATGAATAATCATAATTAATCTAAATAATATCCAATGGTAGGTGTTTTCAGGTTGCATTTTGGGTCATTTTCCTAGTTATATTAATGAAGGGGTATTGTATTTTTTTAAAAAACTATAAAAAATTATTTTCTATGGATAGTTTTATTTAATAAAAATACACTCCTTTTTAAATTTAATCAAACACAATATGAAAATACTAAACAATGCTCTAATACTGAAATTATTAATTTATCCATTATTATTAATGATTAATATAGATGTTTTCGCGGTGTTATTTGTTCCATTGTTATTTATTGATTTGATATTGACAATGTATATTATATTCCACCCATTTATTTATAAGAAATATACAGATTTTATTAATTGGTTTAAGGAAGAAAACAGAAAAGCAAAGGTAAGGAAGAAACAGTTTATAGAGTTTCAAGAGTATCAAAAAAGAATTAGTTAATGAATGGCTAAAAGAGCAAAAGCATATACAGCAACATATACAGGAAAAGGTGGACATACAAGAGAATTAAATAAGGAGTTCAAGACAAAGAAAGAGTTAGAGAAGTATTTAAAGCACTACAATATAACTAACTATAAAATATCACCCATTTATTAAGTGAGAAAGAAAGATACTTATACATTCAAATGGGAGAAGAAAGAAAAGAAGCGTGAATATAAAGAAGGATACACAGAAGTATCACAATCAGGTTTCTATAACAATCAAGCATGGCAGAAGATAAGGAACTACTACATATCCTACAATCCATTATGTGAAAGATGCTTAAAGAAAGGAATACTTAAAGAAGCAGAAGTAGTAGATCATATTATTCCTCTAACATTAGATGATGTTAATGATAACAATCAATCTTTATTATATGGTGATGATAACTTAATGTCATTGTGTAACAAATGTCATGCTATTAAGACTAACAGAGATCAAAAGATAAATCACAAAATAATGAAAGATTTATTCACATTCTCAAATCAAAATTAAAAAGCGGTGGCGGGTATGTTTTAAATTTTAAAAACATACAGAGAGAACCACCCGCCCCTAACCCTTACAGAAAATGTTCAGTTTTAAGTTTTCGGGGGGGCTGGCAACCAAAGAGGAAAATATTTTTTAAAAAAAAGTTTTAGAAAAATGGCAATAACATCTGGAACAATTAAGAAAAAATTAGAAGCGTTAGGTGTTTATGATTTGTCTATGTCAATTGCTATAAATGAATTGGTCGAAGTAGATAAAGAAATTGATAGATATAATGCGATAATAGAAGAAGAGGGTGAAAGTCTTAAAGAGATAACAAGAGAAGGAAATGTAAAAATAGTTAATCATTCCTTAATAGCATCAAGAGAAAAATCACGCAACCTAAAACAGAAACTATTAAATGATTTGTTATTAACACCACAATCATTAAAAAAGAACGGTATAGAATTAACAAAAAGTGATGAAGATATGTTTGAAGATGCTTTAATAAAAAGAGCAGATGATGAATGAAGCCATTAAGACAAATAAAAAAGTCTTGTGATTTTGAAGATGAAGTTATTAAAAGGGCTTTTCAATATGAATATGAAGTTTTAAGTGGAAAGATACCATCATGTAAAGAATTAAAACAAGGAATAGAACGAAGCAAACGGTTAAGAAAGAAATATAGATATAGTGAATTAGCATTAAGGGACGTAGCTATATTATTCTATCATATGTATATTCCTATAAAAGATAGACCAACACAATTTTTACCTGATAAATGGCAGTGTTGGGTTTTATTAAACTTGTTCGCAATATTAACCGATGATGGAAAAAGACTTCATACAGAAGCGTTAATATTAGTGGCAAGGAAATCGGGAAAAACCATGTTTGGCGCGGCTATAATGATAGCTATACTTTTAAAATATGGTGGAATGAGTGGTGAATTATTTGGAGCAGCAACAGTTCAGAAGCAAGCAGAGCAGTTAATGAACTATTGTAAAGTGATAATTAGAAACTCACCATTGATTAAGAAAAGGATTAAACAATATCGTGATGAATTAAGATATGATGATGGAAGTTCTACACATTTCTTAACTCAGTTATCAGAACAACAGGCAGAAAAAGCCGATGGAAAAAACCCATCCGCATGTTTATACGATGAAGCACACGCATTTAAAACAGATGATTTAAAAGAGGTTGTTGTAACGGGTATGGGCGCAAGAGCTAACCCATTATTTTTAACAATATCAACAACAGGTTTTTTAACAATTGGCTACCCATTATTTGAACAAGTAGAATTAGCTAAAAAGGTTTTAAATGAAGAAGTAGAAGATGATTCAACATTTTATGGTATTTATAAAATGGATAGTGAAGAAGAAGCTTTAACATGTGAAATAGAAGAATTAGAAAAGGCTAATCCTGGTTTTGGTTCAGCAGTTTCAAAAGAAAGATTGGAAACTATGCGTAATAAAGCGTTGTTATTACCATCATCCACTAAGCACTTTTTAGTAAAGAATGCTAATATATTTCAAACGAGTGTTGAAGACCCATTTATTTCAATAGAAGATTTTGATAAATGTTGTAAGAAAGAAATTGTTTTAGAAGAACATTATGGTTCTCGTGCTTGGATAGGTTTGGATTTATCAACGTCAGTTGATTTAACAGCAATGACATTATTATTCGAAGATAAAGAAACAAAGGAATTACAAGTTTATCCATTTCATTATTTCCCAAGTAGAAAAGATGAATTTGGAAATGAAAAGAATAAAGTAGTAAGGGCAAATGGTGTAGACTTACAACCAATGATTGATGAAGGATTTATTAAGGTTCATCCAGAGAGAATTAATTATGAATTGATTTATCAAGATATAAAGTTTTTAGTAGAACATTTTGATATTAAATTGATTGGTTATGACCCATTTTCAGCACATGATTTAATAGCTATGTTAAAAGCGGATTTTGATTTAGCACACATCGAGAAAATACCAGTTGCTCAGAATATATCTACATTATCAGCACCTTCTAAATTAATGGAGACATTAACAATAAGTGAAGAAATTAATTATGGTTTTAACCCTGCATTGAAATATTGTAATTCAAATGCGAGAATTAAATTTTCACAAACATCTAATTTAATTCGAGTAATTAAAGATGAACACTTAAACCCAATTGATAGTATTATTTCAACTATTATATCATTGGCGTTATTTATGGAAAGTGAATATTCAACACTTTCTCACCTTCTTGAAAATCAAGAAGAATAAAAACAATTAAAAATGAATGTTATTTTTTGATTTATTAAACGGTTTACCAACATCAAAAGGAACAACATACGGACACACACAAACAGTTCTAAATGGATTAAATGCTAATTATGAAGCTGAAAATATAACTGTGTTATATACATGTGTTAAAATCTTGGCTGATAATTTTGCGAGAATACCAATAGTTGTAAAAGATGGTGATGGGAAAGTTGTAAAAGACCATTGGATAAGTAAATTATTCAACCAAAAACCTAATAATTACACCAACCCACAGACGTTAAAAAGCACATCAGAATGGGAAAGAAATATTTATGGAAATAGTTTTTTCATAATTCACAATGATAGTTTAGAGCGTATTCCGGCCTCAGATGTTATTGATTGGAAGATAGAAAACAATGAACTTTATTATGAAGTCTCTCAATCACAAGACGTAAGAATTAAAGATAAAAGGAATAAAAGATTTTACAACAGTAAAGATATATTACACTTCAAAGGTGTAAGTGGTGATGGAATTATAGGTTTATCACCATTATCAGCAGCACACGGAACTTATCAATTAATGAGTAATGCCAATAGAACTATTAATAATTTCTATAAAAATGGTGCAATGGCAACTATGGCGATTGAAAGAACTCTTCCATCTGGTGCTAAATATGAAAATATTATGGCTGATAAGAAATTATTTAAAGATGAACATACAGGTGTTTCAAACGCAGGTAAAGAGATTAGATTAAGTTTAGGTGAAAAGATAACACCATTAACTGTAAAATTCGCGGATGCTGAATTAATACAAACAATGGAGTTTAGCAGAGATACAATTACATCATTGTATCAAATACCCAATTATATGCTATCATCTAACGATTCAGCACAAAACATTGAACAGCAAACGAGAACTTTTGTAAATAATGCTATGGCTAATTCAACTAATATTTATTCAGATGAATTAGCATTTAAAATGTTAAGTGATATTGAAAAAGAAAATGGATTTACAGTAGAAGGTGATTTAGATGTTCTTATTGATATAACCTTTAATGATAAGATAACAACATTATCATTAGCAGTTTCTAATGGTATTTTAACACCAAATGAAGCAATTAAAATGTTAGGTGGTGAATTAATTAAAGAAGGTTGGGGTGATAAACACTTAACACAAGCTCAATATTTGACTTTAGAAGATGGTGGAAAGTTTAACCCATTATTAAAAGAAGCTCCTGTAGTAAATAAGCAATTACAAGATAAAAAAATAAGTAATGAGAATTGAGTAACTTAAAGTATGTAATTCGTGAAAGTTCGGATAATAAGTATTTAGATTTTTATGCTTCTGTATTTAATCACAAATCAAAACCCATTGTAGAAAATGGTAAAAAGTTTGTAGAAGTAGTTGAACGAAGCGCATTTAATAACACAGATACTTCAAATGTTGTTGCTACTTTATTTCACGATAAGAATAAAATTATTGGAAGAAGTAGAGCAAACACATTAACACTAACAATTGATGAAAAAGGTTTAAAAGCCTCAGTATTATTAGGTGATACTACATTACACCGTGATACAATAGAACAAGTTGAAAGAGGTGATTTAGATGAATGTTCATTTATAGCAACCGTTGATGATTGGGATGAAAAATATGAAGATGGTGTTTTAGTTAGATACATTAAATCTATTAAAACATTAAAAGATGTATCAATAGTAAGTGAAGGAGCTTATTCAGATACAAATATTAAAATAATCACACGTGATTATTCCAAAGGTGTTCCGCAAAGTGGAAACACAGAAAAAAAAGAATCAGAAATATCAATGTCTGAAAATGAAATTGAAGAACTTAAACAAAAGGTTGTAGAACTTGAAAAGGAAATAGAACGAAGTAAAGAAGAAGAACCAGAAAAAGAACCTGAAAAGGAAAAAGAAGCCGAAAAAGAACCCGAAAAGGAGAAAGAAGAAAAACCTAAGAAGGAAGAAAAAGAAGCTAAAAAAGAGCCTAAAAAGGACGAAGAAAAAGAGGTTGAAAGAGAAAAACAACCTGAACCTATAAAGGATAAAACAAATGAAGAAAAAGAAGTTGAAAAAGAGGTTGAACGCTCTTTTCAAGAAGAAAAAAAAGTAATTAATAAAATGAAGAATGAATTAGATTTAGTAAGAGAAGCGATTAACACAGAATCAGCAAAAAACACAATTGATATTTCACGCGCAGCAGGTGACGGTGAAAGCTCAAAATTCACAAAATTAACCCCTGTATCAGTAGCTAAGTTGGATATTGTAGGTAAAGCTCCAATTTGGGCAGAAATGGGTGTTGATTATATGCCAGGTTGTAGCGGAACTGTTACATTACCTTATGAAGATCCAATTATCGCTGAACAATTAGCAGAATTAGCACCTGTAACAAAACAAAACGAAACAGATAATGGAACTGCAGTTTCAGCAAAAAGATACCAAGTTACTAAGGTTTGGACTTTAGAAACACTTGCTAATATGACAAATGAAGGATTAGAAGCACAGATTAATAACCTTCGTCAAGCAATTGATAGAAAAATTACAGCAGATGTATTTAACGCAGTATTCACAGGAGCAAAAACCGTATCAGGAGTTACAGCAGTAGATGAAGCAGGAATTGATTCATTAGTAGAAAAATGTGATATTGATAATGAGTATTCATTTGTAATGTCTCGTTCAATGTTTTATAACAAGAAATCAACTAAAATTGATTCAGGTTCAGGCATTAACCTAATGAAAAAGTCAGGTAAATTTGGTCAAACTTTTGATGGTGATAAAGTGTATTTTTCAACTCTTTCACCTGTAAAAAACAAAGTAGCAGGTGGTGATTTTTCTAAAATCTCAGTATTAGATTTTGAAAAAGAACATGTAATTATTGATAATGTGACTTTATCAGATATAGGACAGGTTAAAATAACAGCCGTTAAATTAGCTAATGTAGCTTTAAGAAACCCTAACGCATTTAGCGTATCAGGTATTATAGCATAATATCCTTCCAAACTCTATATATCAGGATGGAAGCGGTTTAAAACCGCTTCATCCTTCTTTAAAAATCAATTAATACAAATGATAAAAAAATCAATTAACACATATTCTGTAACCGTTGATGAATTAAAAGAACAATTAAAAATTGAATTAGAATATAAAGAAGCTGATAATACATTAAAGGATTATTTGATAAAAGCCACACATCATATTACAAATTTGATTGGTTCGGATATAGAATTAACAACAAATAAGTGTATGTCAAAGGATATAGATAATTTAAGAGGTATATTTTATACTTCTCCATTTGTATCAATAACATCTTTAAAAATTGATGGAAAAAGCATTAATGTAACTGATTTATCAATTATTGAATACTATTCACATTTTATTATTGAAGACATACAAGCTTCTAAATCAATAGAAATTGAATTTATTACAGGATATGAAACAATTCCACCTGAATTAAAACAAGCTATTCTAATTTACGCATCAGATTTACACGACACTTTAATAAATGAAACAACCATAGGTGTAAGTGTTTCGACTACTAATGCTGTAAATAATTTAACAGCATCACATAAAAGAAAATATTGGTAAATGAGAAGTGGATTATTAAAAGATAAAATGATATGGAAAATACACACACAAATTAATAACAAGGGTGATGTTTCATATACATATGAAACCAAGGAAATAATGGTTTATATTTCTAAAAGTTCAGGTAAAATGACATTAAATAATAATGAATTGTTTGTGTCAAATAACATCAATTTTAAATGTAGAAATCATTATAAATTCTCCAATTCAGATTTATTTGAATATAACAAAGATGAATATGTTATAAATAGTGTTTTTCCAAGTAATGATAGGTTGTGGTTAGATGTATCTATATCAAAAAAGAATAATTAATGAATGCCTTTTGAAGCAAATATTACTGTAAATCAAACAGATTTACTAAAAAAATGTAAAGCGTTAGTTGATTTTACTAATAAAGAATTATTAAGAATTTATAATTCAGCATTATCAAAAGCTTCTACGCAAACAGTTATAAAAGAAGCAAGAAAAGATTTAAAAAAATTCCTCTCTTTCTCAGAAGATAGCACAGGTGAAACAGCAAAAAGTTTAGGTGTAAAATCAGCCAGAAAGAAACCATTGGTTTTAATGGGTTCGAGAACTGGTAGATATAACGGACAGTTAATTCATATTCTTGATGGTGGAACAGATGATAGAACAACAAAAGATGGAAATTACACAGGGCGAATTATAGGTTTAGATTTTTATGCTAAAGCTTTACAAGCTAAATCAACAGATTTACAAGATAAGTTTGTGGAATTTTTAAGGGCAAATTACGTAAAAAACGTAGTTAAAAAAGTAAGTAATAATTAATGGAAAGATTAAATGAATTTATCTATGATGCTCTTTCTAATAATTCTGAAATAAAAAAAATAGTCAATGACAAAATATTTGTTGTTGATGTTCCAGAAGATACAATTAATCCAGTTATACAATTTGGTAGAATAATAGAATCTAATCATAACAAATCTAATAGACAAGATAAAGCAACATTAGTAATGAATATCTATACAGATGATTATTATTCTGGTTGTGATTTAGTAAAGATTATAACAGATACATTAGATAGAAAAGAAGATAAGGATAATAATATAAATGGAATTTATAGGGATTCTGTTAGAGAAATAAAGAATGAATACGCACACATTCAAACAATCACTTTTGAAGTGGTATAAAAAAAGAATATTAATATAAAATGGCATTAACAAATGTAACAGATACAATTGATGGTTTAAATTTCTTAGTAAAAGTAGATGGCAAAAACATAGGTCTTCAAACAGATGGTTCATTAAACGTTGAAAGGGAATCAAAAGATACAAAATACAAAACAGCAGATAGAAGTTCTGCTATTTGGACAAAGAAATTAGCAGGTTTATTAAGTTGGAATATTTCACAATCTGCTTATACATTAGTAGCAAAAGGTGATACTGAAACTGCTTCTATTCGTGATTTATTTGCTAAAATGACTTCTGAAAGTGATTATGAAGTTGATGTAGTTATGGAATATGCTAATACAGCTGATAAATTAACATTTACAGGTAAAGCACTTATTACAAACTTAACATTGAATTTAACAGGTGTTGGTGAAGAATCAACATTTAGTTGTTCACTTGAAGGAACAGGAGCATTAGTAGAAGCAGAAGCAGAAGTTAAAGAATAAAATAGAAGAGGCTGTCTCAAATGAGATGGCCTTTTTTATACGTGTACATTTTAATATATTTATAAGATATGTTATATTAGTACATGAGCAGAAAGATCAACAAAACCAATTTTAAAGCATACAATCAGGATCAGGCGATGCTCTT
>JAOAQY010000139.1 GCA_025210965.1 Tissierellales bacterium | reverse complement strand
TCTTTACTTTTAACTAACTTCTACTGATTGACCCTCCGCTTTTCCTCATCATAAACAATATAAATCCAGCTAACCCAACCACTACAGCTGTCACTATACTCAATTTGATCATAATCATAGAAAGTACAGCTATAGATCCTATAAATACTCCAAGTCGCAAATCTGCCCATTTGGCACGGTGACTTTCCCACACCTCTTTACTCCAAATTCTCTTATAGCTTGCCCATGCAAGCATTGCTATGAGACCAAATTCTAAAGCTATTGGAAGATTTACATACCCGCTATCAGCATCGAGTTTTATCGATGCGCTCTCTTTTAATACATCTAGATAAAGACCTCTATTTACACTCATAATTAAAAATCCTATTATACTAGCTATAGTAACAACCAAAACAGATAAAACTAACGATTTACCGAGAGAATATTCCTCTACTCTATCATTTATTCCAATCAAAAAACTCGTACCAATACTAACAATTATAGATACACTTATAATTGAATATATCATCGTCTTTTCGTCTTGAACTCCTAAATTATTTAAAAGTAATACACCTAGCATTATCCCAGCTAAAAACCAAATAGACAAAATCAATGTATTCATCAATCGCCTTTCTTTAACGCTCATAGCTAAATATATCACAAATATAGCCAACAAAAGTTTCCACATTCCAAGTCCATATGAAAACACAATCGAAACCACACCAATAACACCCGTGATTCCAAGTACCCATTTAACCAAAAATTTGTCCGTATACCACATAAAACTCAAACTAAACAACACTGTCAATACTCCATACATAACAAAAGTCATGATTTTCCTCCTTCAATATCATAATTACCCATTCTAATTTTGCATTCTTTTCAAAATTATTCAACACAAATTACGCAAAACATATCTTTAGAACACAAAATAACTCAGCAAACCAAATTTTCACTTCAATTTGCCGAGCAATATAATATTCGTTCGCACATCAGCTAAACTTCCATCCATTTCTTCCATTTTGCTTTACATAATACATATTTTCATCAGCTCTAGAAATTAAAGATTCTACTGTGTCATTTTTTCTAACCATAGACGCTCCTAAAGACGCGGTAACAGATATTTCATTCCCCTCTGGCAATCTGAGTTTACTCTCCCTTACAAGTATGAGTAATTTATCAAGTATCTGAGGAAAACTATCACAGCTTATACCTTCAAGTATAATCACAAACTCTTCGCCACCCCATCTTCCAACAAAGTCTATAGATCTAATCGCTTGATTCAGTGTTTGAGCTATCATCTTCAGTACCTCATCTCCAATATTGTGACCATAATTATCATTCACGTATTTGAAATGATCAATGTCTAAAAATACTATCCCAAACTCTTGCCTATCTCTTTCGAATTCGTCTAGATGAAGGTTGAGTGTAGATTCTGTAGCCCTTCGATTTGGAACTTTCGTCAATTGGTCTATATAAGCTATGCTTTTCAGCTCTTCTTCAGTTAAATCAGATGCAAACGCTTTTTTCGACTGCACGAAAACCTCAGCGGCTCCAACTAGCTCTCTCTCATCATTGTACATTGGAAACACCTTTACATTTACCTTCAATCTATGCCCATCTTTGTGATGCAAATACACAGTTGTAATTCTCATTTGCTCATCTTTAAGTGTTTCATGCAAAGGACAACCATTCATGCACAATTGTCTACCATTTTCGTCCATATGATTCAATATATTTTCATAGCAATACTTCCCCAAAATTTCATCCGCCTTAAATCCTGTAATTCTCTCTGCACCACTATTCCAAAATGTAATTTTTCTGGTTTTATCTACAAAATAAACTCCTTCGTAAACATTATTTAGCATTTGTTCGTAAATTATCCCCCGCATAACCTTCCCCCCATCACTTAAAATAAATACTACCTACCCTTATTAAATACCACTAAATTCAACAATCAAACCTCAACAGCAAATAAGTTACCTTAGTATGGTGCCAGGCACCATACTAAGGTAACTTATAATGTTAATTATGAATAGAATCTAACCACTAGTACATATTTATTATCTTTACCATGTAACAAATCTCATCCTCATTTATCTTGAATCTATAGACATCTTCCAACTTCTCAATTTCTCGCTTAACTTTATCAAATACATACTTATTTTCATCTACAAATGCCTCTTTGTCATCAAATACTATATGCTCCCCTCTCACAACCCTCTCGAGGGCACAGCCTATATGTATTATGAAATTTACCAATTGATCTTCATCCATTTGATTTGCAAGCTCCAATTGATTCAAAAACTTGTCAATATGAGCTATCGCAAGCTTAGGATTTATAAGCAGCAAATATTCTTCTAATATCTTCTCAGCAGATTTTAGCATAGAACTCTGCTTGTCTTGAATCCTTTCAATCTCATTAACCTTGACTTCTATAAGTTTAAGTAACTCATTTTGTCCTTTTTTTCTGAGTATATTTTGGACTGGAAAATAAGGAATATCAATATTTACATCAACTGTTCCAACATAAGCTATAAACTCATAATCCTCCTTCAAACGGCTCAAATAAGCTTTGTTTCCATTCACATGTTCATAACTAGCTGCTATTATTCTCAATTGCTTCTCATTTCCAGTATCCTTAATCAATTGTTCCAAGACATTTTTCACAAGCTTTCCAGCACCTTCACCAGTAACACATAGACATAGTATAGCTTTTTTTCTCACTATTTTTTCTCTCTTAATCATTTGATTGTATATTGCTTCTAGTCCTACATCGCCGTAACTTATCTTTCTAGTAGCCTCTAAAATCATAGGTGTTGATACATTTGGTATCACCCTTACCGGAAGTCCTAGTTCTCCCATAAGCTGATCACCAAAATGAATTAGCGAGCCCATATCCACAAGTATTAGCCATTCTTTATTTGAATAACTCTTTATAAGTTTTACTGTATTTTCATATGTTACTCTTACAGACTGATCAAGCGGCATATCTATAGATTTTACACAATCTGTATTTAACAAACTATTTACAACCCCTGCCATACTTGTAGCCGTTTTCTCTCCATGTGCTATTACAAGCAAGCCCGTTTCACTGATATTCTTAGCATGCTCTTTCTTCAAATGCTTATCAATAAGCAATGTCAAAAATCCACGTTCATCCTCTGGTATCTCTATTCCAAATGCACTCTCAATATTCTTTACCCACTTTCCACTTATCTCATAATACTCTGGATACATCTCTTTTATTGAAAGTAAATTGTGATTAGAAATAGTCTTTCCAGCTCTTAGCCTCTCTAAAAGTGCCTGAAGGTGAAGAGCTAAACCAAACATTAAACTTCCATCAAAATCAACATCTTTTTCACAAGTAATATTCTTAGTCAAATCAACCGAAATGTCAGCAACTTCCCTCTCAACTATTTTATATAGCGCTCTGATATTCAAAACTTCATGACATTCTTTTATTTCCTCTATCTCTCTTTCATAATGACCATAAATTGATTCAGTAATACGCTGATCTATTAGTTTTATGTCCATTCCTTCATTTTTGTAACTCTCATATTTGTTTAGTATATCTTCGTACAAAGAACTTGACGAAAGACAATCTCTAAATACTCCATCTATAACCCAAGGTTTCTTTATTCTATTCAAAAAATTTTGTTCCATCTTAGGCAAATTCACTATATTGAAAACCGCCTCTTTGATATTTTCAGGAAGCATAGAAAATTCTACCTCCATGCAATTTGATTCATTCTGTATAGAATTCAAAAATACGCGAGCACATAGTAGTTTTATATCTGATTCTAATTGTCCTATATTTCCGCTACACTCGTAAATCAACAGCGCCTTCATAACTTCTGGAACTATGGAAATAGTTTTTCCAATCTGCTCTACTTCTCTTTCAAATATAGAAACTATCATCTCAAGTCTTTCCGATATCGGTTTTTCCTTCAAATTAGGAAGGTGAATCATTACAGGAAGTCTTCTCAAAAATGTCCTAAGCAAAACTTCCTGTGGATTCTCCGTGGTCGCTGCAATTACCAGCACCCTACTCTTTCTCTTATATCCAGCTTCTCCCATACGTCTATATAGACCCTGATCCATGAGATAAAATAGCATCTCTTGACCATCTGGCGGCAATCTGTGAACCTCATCTAAAAACAAAACCCCTTCATTAGCCTCTTCTATGAGACCTACTTTATCTGAATCTGCTCCAGTATAAGCACCTTTTATATGTCCGAATAAATGAGACATGAGAAGCTGAGGATTATTATAATAATCAGAACAATTAAATGATACGAATGGAAATTCTACATTTCTTTTTTTCTTTGCATATAAGTGCATCTTCTTTGCAAAAGTAGTCTTTCCAACTCCACTCTCTCCAGTCAATAATGTGTGCAAACCATTTGGAGGATATAACATAGCCGCTTTAGCTTGCTCTATTGCCACTCTCAAACTATCACGAAAGCCTATGAGTTCATCAAAAACTCTAATATTTCCGCTATTTTGCGCACTAAAACTAACTACGTTTTCGCTAGACCATTCATATCCATATCGTTTAAGCATATCATCTGCTATAACTCTGCTATCAATGAATCTCACCGGTCTACCTATTAGCTTCACCAATTTTTCTTCTTTGACTAATTGATTCAAAAGAGCGCTCGCATTTGACCTTTGTATACCTAAATTCTCTGCAACTTCTCGAGCATCAATTCCAATATTTTCAAGTGAATGACCCTTCTCCATATCTTCACTCGATTCGAATTGAATTCTGATATAATTTAAAACCCTATCTATACTCTTCATAACTCACCATCCCTACTCCCATTTTCGGACGATTTATAAAATTCTGAAAACCCTTACTTCATTATATCACAAAACTTACTGCCCTATCTCTTCTGGATAAGCCCATTTATCAAACTCATCTTGACTTATTCCACCAATTCCAGGATTTATAGTAATAGCCCTGTAATAAATTTCTGCAACTTCTTCTATATATACTGCCTTCAAAAATGCATCATACAAATTATTAACAGACGTAGCCAATACTCCGTGTTTTGACATCAAACAACAATCCGACTCTTTTAAAGGTTCGACAATACTTTTAGCCAAATCCACTGTCCCCGGACGTCCATATGGTGCTATAGGCAATTTTGCTCCGTATGCTATAGACTCATATGTTATTGGTGGTATCTCCTTATCTAGTACAGCAAATGTCGTTGCAAATTTCGAATGGGTATGAGCTATTGATTTCAAATCACTTCTAGTTTTATACACCTCTAAATGCATTAACGATTCGCTACTAGGTCTTACCGATTCCATTTTCTCTATAATCTTTCCATCTAAATCAATTACACATACATGTTCATACGTCAATTCATCACGAGATACCGCAGACGGAGTAATAACTATATATCCACTATCCTCATCTCTTATGCTAAAATTCCCCGATCCATGCTTGCAAAGCCCATTGTCATCAGCAAGTTTTGCTATTCTAACTACTTCTTTTTTCAATTGTTCTAACATCAAATTACCTCCTAAAATTATGCTATATCTGCTTCAATTATGCAGCTTCTTGCTCCAATTTTGCATTTCTCGTTTTCATGTGGCGATAATACCAAAATGAAAGTCCTATATATCCAATTAACATAACCAAACCGATTACATCGCCATTTACTATATTTGCTCCATGAGCCATTACCCATCTAAATCCAGGTGCTTCTAATCCAAACCAAGTAAGCGTCTGATTCGCAGGCACATCTATAGTTCCCACTTGCCTAGCTAAATCTGTTATCATAGGAGCAAACTGACTTGAAACTATTAGATAAAGAGGTGTGGTCATTATTCCTAGTATTATCATTCTAATCAAATCTCCACCAGTTACAACTAGTGCTGCTGCCACAAAACATATATTTATAATTCCACCAAGTGGCATCGTATTGCTAAGTCCTATTTTTGAAAACAGCACAGCTAAACCAAGCTCGATAGGAACTAGTACTATAGCTGCTACCCATACCTCTGATTGACCAGCTAAAAATGGCCAGTCCAAGCCAATATAAAACTCTCTTCCCTTAAATCTTTGCTTCATAAACTCTCCCGCCGCATCAGCAATTGGTGACAATGCCTGCATGAAAAGTTTCGCAACCATCGGAAATAACGTAAGTGCCGCCGCTACCTGTATAGCTGTGGTGAGAACACCTTTTAGATCATATCCTGCAAATGCAGCGATTGCTCCACCTACTATAAATCCCATAGTACTATTTTCTCCAAATATACCTATCTTCTCTCTAAGACCTTGAGCATCCATCTTTTTCGACTTGAGACCCGGTACGTAATCAAGCAATCTATTAAGTGGCGCTAATATAATTGCATTTAACATCATATTGTGAGGACAAGTTATTCCTGGAATATTCGTGATCTTTTCAATTTGTTTTTGCATTAAATCTGCATTTTTAAGCTCAAAAACCACTTGAACTCCTGCAATAGCAAGCGCTATTGGAACACTTCCAGTAATAGCTGCTACTATAACTGCTGTAAGTATCTTATTCCAAACATTCCACAAATCTACATTCAAACAATTTGTCCAACCAAATGCCAACATCACTAAATTTATAGCAATTTGAATCGGAAATATCATAAGCGCATAAGGCCACGCCCATGCAATTGCTGCTAGTGGTGACCAACCAACATCTATTGCATTTAACTGTATTCCCGTGCTCTTAACAAATGCATCTGCGGCTGGACTAATACTACTAAACATAAATCCAAGTACTACATTCATACCTATAAACGCAATTCCCAATGTAAGCCCCGCTGAAATCGCTTTCTTCAGTTTCATTTTCATGATGAGTCCAAGTAAAATCATTACAATCGGCAGAAAAATAGCTGCCCCTAAATCCAAAATATACTGCAAAATATTACCCAAAATAATTCCCTCCTTTTCTAAATTACGTGCCTTCCACCGCTTTAGAAAAATTAATTTTTCAAATACCCCTTTAGTTTTTCAAATTCAGCATCCATACCCATTCCTGTCAAAAATGGAATGCCATTGATTGTAGGAATACCCCAATCTTTACTATTCGGTGTAATCGATACATAAATATCACATTGACTTATTAACGTATCAATAGATTTGATGTCCACCGCCTCTACCGTAACCCTAAGACCTTCATCCTCACACATTCTCATGATTTTTGAAGCAACTGATTGCGATGTAGCCACCCCAGAACCACAAGCAACAATAATCTTTTTCATAATCAAAACCCCCTTAGCTTATTTTTGATGATAACAATTCAACTACTTTTTCAGAATCAGTCAAACTCTTGAGCTTTTTCAAAAATTCACCATCCGAGAAAATAGACATCAACTTTCCTAATGTTTCAACTTGATTTTCAGGTTTATCAATAGCAAGCATAAATATCATCTCAGCAGACACATCATTCACACCATTTCCCATTTCCTTAAACAAAATAGGCTTATTTAAATTTGCAAACAATATCCCAGCATTATTGACATGTTTTGCATCAGTATGAGGTATTGCAACCTGAACATTCATGGTAGGGAGCCCTGTTGGAAAAACTTTTTCTCGTTCTATCACAGCCTCTCCATAACTTGATTTCACATACCCCTGCATCTCAAGCTCCATAGCCAATTTATGCAAGACTTCCCATTGATTCTCTGCC
Organism: Tissierellales bacterium; assembly: GCA_025210965.1. Classification (NCBI taxonomy): domain Bacteria; kingdom Bacillati; phylum Bacillota; class Tissierellia; order Tissierellales; species Tissierellales bacterium. Next base: position 6,044 of record JAOAQY010000139.1, on the reverse strand, counting down.
TCAACATCTAAAAATACCAAATCTGAATTAATTAAGCTTTTATCTTCTTTCACTAGTATCACACCCCTTTCTGTCTATCATACTCTGCCCTTACATATTGCAATGACTATGCCAAAAAAGTGTATAAATTCTTCAAACGCGCTTGTTTTCAAAATAAACTGACAATTATCTTTTTTAAATATATACACTCCATATACAGATACGCTTATATTTTTTTAAAAAGCACAAATGAGCCAGCAGAAAAATAATTTGTATTTTTCTGCTGGCTCATTTGTATTGTATTGCACTTGTATTCTACTTAATTGTTTGATAAATAATCTCTAGTCTCATCATATTTCGGATTATCAAATAACTTCTTCGTTTCTCCTTCTTCTATAACGCATCCATCTAGCATAAACACAGTCTCATCGGCTATGCGTTTTGCCTGCGCCAAATTATGAGTAACTATTATTATAGTGTAATTCTTTTTTAACTCTAATAGCATTGATTCTATCTTTGAAGTACTCTTTACATCTAGCGCAGAGCACGGCTCATCTAATAGCAATATATCTGGTTCTATACAAAGGGCCCTAGCTATACAAAGTCTCTGCTGCTGACCACCCGATAGTTTAAGCGCACTCTTATTTAACATTTCATGTACTTCTCCGTATAGTCCTGTTACCTTGAGCTTATCTTCTATTATATCTTTTCTCTTTTTCTTGTCTATACCGTAGTATTTCATCGCATAAGACATATTCTTCTCTATAGAAATGGGAAATGGCGTTGGGTTTTGAAATACCATACCTATTTTTTCCCTGACGTGTTCCGCTCTCATATCCGAAATCTTATCTCCGCCAAGCAATATATCTCCTGATACCCTGCTCTCACTATTTTCATATATCATGAGATTTAAAGTTTTAAGTAACGTCGACTTCCCACATCCTGATGGACCTATTATTGCAGTTATCTTATTCTTCTCAAATGACAAATTTACATCGTCTAATATATGCTGCTTTCCAAAATAAACATCTAAATTCTTGATTTCTAATAAACTGTTGGTCATAGCTAAACTTCCTCTCTACATTGATAATATCGCACGCAAATTTCCCTAAAAAATAAAGTATTTAAAGAAACAACTTGGCTCATTTTCTAATGTTTGTATTTTATTCTTTTTTCCAGCTAAACAAAAGTGCAATTGCGTTAAACGATATTAGCACCAATACAAGAACAAATGACGTCCCATATGCTTTTTCAAGAGATATGCCTTCGCCAATTAGCATATAAAGATGTAGTGGAAGTGCCATAGCTGGTGAAAAAATATCCTTTATCCTAGATGCATAAAGCACACCACCTGTAAACAATATAGGAGCAGTTGCACCCATAGCAAAACACCCTGCAAGACTCATGGTGGAAATCATTTCCCTATAGCAAATAGGCAATACTAGGTGGATTATGGTATAAAATTTGTTCGTACCGAGTGCATATGAAGCTTCTAATATATCGCCATCTATTTCCGAAAAACACTTCTCAAATTTTACAGTCATGTATGGGAAAATCATTATTCCTAGAACTATTCCGCCAGTAAATACTGACACTCCAAACTTAAGAGCAACTACTAGAAAACTATATCCAAAAAGCCCCAATACTATGGATGGTATTCCTGCCATAGTAGATACAATCATACTAACTACTCTCTTCTTGCTTGCAGATTTAGTGTAAAATGAAAGGTCTATAGCAACTGCAAATGAACTTAGCGACGCAAGTACTATAGCTATCAGCATAAAACATATACTACCTATTATTGCTGGATATATTCCGCCTTCCGATCCAAGTGGACTTCCCTTTGGCTTTTGAGTAATGAACTCATAGCTCATCTCCTTAAAACCATTAAATCCAATGAATCCAAATATATACAACAACGACAAAATCACTAAAAACACACTGACTGCAAGCCATATCTTAATTCCGATATAGTGACGCTTCACACCATATGACTTTGAACTATTCTTTGTAACACCGCTTTTTGTAGCAATATTTTTTTTACAAATGTTTTTAGCACCGCTTTTTGAAATGTCATCGTTCGTAATCTTCTTATTATCAATCATTTGAATCCACCTCACATTTCATAGCCACCCTATTTATAATTATTAGTATAACCATGAGCACAAGCCCGGCTGCATACAGACTATGATAATGAACGCTTCCAATTTGAGCTCCGCCCATTTCAAGAGCTATAAGAGCTGGTATAGTCTGTGTTTTTCCAAATAATTTCGGAAAAATAGGAGTATTTCCTATAACCATCATGACAGCCATAGTCTCACCCATTGCCCTACTAAATGCAAGCATCGTAGCCGAAAATATACCTTTTTTGGTGCTTGGAAGTATGAGGTGGTATATCATATGCCATTTTGAAACGCCAAGAGCCATAGATGCAGTATCATATTTTATAACTACCTTGCTCATACTCGACTCACATGTCGATATGATATATGGAAGTATCATTATTGAAAGCAAGATGGCGGCTGCTAGAACAGATTCACCCGATGCCATGCCCAAATTTACCTCAAAGCATTTCACGATTACAATCAATCCAAAAAATCCGTATACTACAGAAGGTATTCCAGCAAGCAAATTCAGAACAGAAACCATAAACGTTCTAACTCTAGTGCTTGCATGACAGCTCAAAAACAATGATGTCCCAACTCCAATTGGCAGAGCTATGCAAAGTGCAATAAATGATGAAAATACAGTTCCAAGTATCATTGGAAGTATGCCTAGTAAAGCAGGCTCAGACGTTGGTCTCCATTTGGCACCTAGAACAAAATCAAATATCGAAGTATTTTCAAACACGTGAATGGCTTCTTTAAACACAAATGCTATTATCAATCCCAAAAGCAGTACTACACACCCACTCATGATTTTAACTATGAGTTTAAATATAGCTTCTAGTATTTCATAAACTCTCTTGCTCACCATTTCACCCCCAAATCAAAAAAAGCCCGCCAATCAACTTTTGGCAGACTTTATATTCTTATTTTTCAGCCACAAATCCAAGCTCTGAAACTATTTTCATTCCTTCTTCGCTAGTCATATAATCTACAAAAGCTTTTTGAGCATCTGTCAATTCTCCACCACAGATTACAAGTAACGGTCTAGAAATTTTATAATCTCCACTGATTATATTTTCAGCTGTAGGAGCTACTCCATCTATAGAAAGCGGACTAACCTTTCCTTCATTTTGATTTACAACACCAAACGAAGCATAACCTATTGCATTTTTATTTTCTATAATTTTTGTAACCAAAGCTCCCATCGACGGCGCTTGTATTACATTTTCGCTAACCTCAGTATCTCCCATAACCTTCTTAGCAAATACCTTATGCGCTCCACCGCCTAAATCTCTAGTAACAAGTACGATTTCTTCATGTGCTAATTCAGCATTTACCTCATCCCAAAACTTGTACTCACCAGAAAATATCTTTCTAAGATCTTCTGTAGATATTGAATCTTGAAGCTCATACAATTTATTCTCTGGATTTACTGATAGTGTAAGTGCATCAGTACCAAGTTTAAATTCTTGATATCCATCTATCTTTGCCTTCTCTTCGTCACTAACAGGTCTAGATACTAGTCCAAAACTACTCGAACCATCTATAGCTGACTTGACACCAGTTCCAGAACCTCCGCCAGATATAGCAATATCTATCTCCGTAGCATCAAACTTAGAATCTACTTTGTCCCAAGTACCATTCTCTGACTTAAAGTTCTCAGTCATTTTCGTTATAACTGGAGCTAATGTACTAGAACCCTTAAGTAACAAACTCTCAGCTTCTACTAGATCCTTTTCCTCTACTACAGCATCCTCACTCGCTTCTACAGAAACCTCTTTCTGCGTCTGATTCTCACTAGCCTTCGTTCCACAACCTGAAAGCATAGCAGTTCCCATAGATGCTATAAGTAGCATCAGCATAATTTTCTTCTTCATAATTTAAACTCCTCCCCAAAATGAAAATAACATCCCACATATACAATATTTCGTTCTATAAAATCTTCATTATTATAACAGAAATACTGGCATTAAGAGAAAGATTTTAGTTTATATAAGAAATTTCAATAGCTTCTTATCTTTCTATAAACAAAATTAATAACCCCCTTCATCAATAAGTTACCTTAGTATGGTGCCATAGTATGGTGCCAGGCACCATACTAAGGTAACTTATTAAGTTTAAATATAGTTTACCGAATGACTTGACAGAACTTTTGTTGGTGATACAATGAAGTTGATAATTTGAAATTATTTTGTGAAAATCAGTTATGAGAGGTGCTTTTTATGGGAAGAAGACCTAGAATCGAACTTTTAAATGCATTTTATCATGTCATTCAGCGCGGTAATAATAAATCTTTTATTTTCAGGAATATTGAGGATAAGATTTGTTTCGGTAATATCGTGAAAAATTATAAACAAGATTTGAACTTTGAAATTCATGGCTTTGTCATAATGAACAATCACTATCATATGATTATTCGACCAATCAATAGTTCTCTTCAAGAAATCATGCACAAAATAAACAGTAACTATAGCAAATATTATAATTATAGATATAATCATTGTGGACATGTTTTTGAAAAAAGATATAATGGTATCTGGGTTCAAGATGAAATTTACTTAATGGATTTACTTAGATATATACATCAAAATCCCGTTAAGGCAAATTTATGTAAAAATGTGTCAGGCTATAAATGGAGCAGTGATATCTATTATAGAAAAAATATAAAAAGTGATTTTATTGATACAGATTTTATCATGAATTTATTTTCAGCAGACAGACAAAATGCTACAAAAAATTACTCAGAATTTATGGAAACGTTTAATTCAGCAGATGAAGAATTCTTAGAAAATACGATTACTATAGCCGATCCTATTAAAAAATTAGAGCAAAAAAAAGATTGCGATAATAAAAATAGTGCTAAAAAAATAGAACGCAAAAAACACGCAGAAAATGCGCCTTCACTAGATACAATCCTATCAGAAATATCGCCGGATCAGGCTGTTTTTGACCTTATAAAAAGTGGCACTAGGAAAAGATCTATGAAAAAATACAAAAAACAATATGTAAAAAACGCAATTAAATACAATTATAAACTAAACGAAATTGGTGAAAATATAAATATAAGTAAAACAGCAGTAATTCATATACAAAACGACGATTCAAAATAATAAGTTACCTTAAGATGGTGCCAGGCACCATCTTAAGGTAACTTATTATTTGTTTGATCTCTTCTCCTCATGTGCACTGCAAATACACGCGGAATACACATGGCAAAACTATACTTAGTTTATAGCAAATAGCAAATGATGAAACCACAAAATAAAAATTTAGGAGGAATAAATTATGAACATGAAAAAATACCTTAGAAAATTATTACCATTGGCAATTGGAGGCATGATATTAGCAGGAAGCATGGGAACTGCATTCGCATCTAGTACTTTAAATGCTATCAGCTCAGCTGATTTCCCAAGTTTTAAAGAATTTATTTCAGCAGACGCCGAAAATCTAAGCAATTCTGATTTTAGTAAACTAGAAAAGTTATATAAAGAAATAGTAGAACTTGAAAAAAATGAAAAATTTGATCAAGCTGATAAGAAATGGAATGAATTCTACAAAATTCTTGATAAATATTACGACATCGATGAATTGGATAAAGATTTTGGCGTTGAAGCTATTGATGAAATTAACCTTCCAACTTTCAAAGAATTCTTAAAGGAATTTGGTGATATAACGCTGTCATCTGAAGATGAAAAAGCTGCTGAAAAAATTTACAATCTAATTCTAAAACTTGAAAAAGATGGTGATTATGGTGAAATCGACTCAAAATGGGATAATCTATATAAAATACTAAGTAAATATTGTGGCGATTGCGCTAAAGATGATGTAGATTGTGCAAACTATAATCTCCCTACTTTCAAAAAATTCATTTCAGATTTTAGCTATGAAAAAATTTCTGCAGAAGATATGAAAAATGCCGAAAAAATCTATAATGAAATAGTAAATCTTGAAAATGAT
>JAOAQY010000138.1 GCA_025210965.1 Tissierellales bacterium | reverse complement strand
AAGTAACCAAAGAGTTGTGACGGGAAATTTGAGAGATATAGTAGAAGTTGTTAAAGAAGAGAATATTAAAGCGCCAAGTCTCATAGTTGTAGGAGATGTAGTTGATTTAAGAGAAAAACTTGAATTTTTTGAAAAGAGACCACTTTATGGTCAAAAGATTGTAGTTACAAGGGCTAGGGCGCAGAGTAGTAAATTAGTAGATAAGCTATCAAACCTAGGTGCTACAGTGTTTGAATATCCATCTATACAAATTAGGGAGATTGAAGATAATGAGAATTTAGAGAAGGCTATGGATATTTTAGATGATTACACACATATTGTGTTCACTAGTATAAATGGAGTTAATATATTTTTTGAGAGATTATTTGATAGGGGCTTTGACAGTAGAGTATTGGCAAATTCCAAGCTCATAGCAGTTGGATCTGCTACGAAAAGGGCTCTTAGAAATTATGGGTTGAATGCAGATTGGATGCCTGAAAATTATGATGGTGATTCACTGGCAAATGGACTAAGGGAAATGTTAAAGTCTGATGATAGGGTTCTCATTCCAAGAGCTAAAAATGGACGAGCTGATTTGATAGATTCTATATCAGAGATTTGTAAAGCGGATGAGGTGATTTTGTATGAATCTGTGATAGATGAATCTAATATTTCAGAGCTAAATGAGACTATAAAGAAAAATGATATAGATTATATAACATTTACGAGCAGTTCTACAGTTAAGTATTTTATGGAAAAATTGACAGATGAGAATCGTCAAAAGGTCAGAGGTATAAATTGCGTCTCTATTGGACCTATTACTTCTGATACACTTAAAAATTATGATATAAAATTTTGCGATCAAGCTGAAATCTATACTATAGATGGAGTGGTGGATCGTTTAATATATTTAGCACAAAGATAGAGGAGGACGTACATTTGAGTATGATTCATAGAGGTAGAAGGCTTAGAGCAAATAGCGCTATTAGAAATTTGATAAGAGAGACTAAAATAAATATCGAGGATTTAGTTTATCCGATATTTGTCGTTGAAGGTGAAGATATAAAAAAAGAAATAAGTTCACTTCCAAACAATTATCATTTATCTGTAGACAAATTAGATGATGAGATAAAGGATATGAAGTCACTTGGACTTGAAAGTGTTTTAATATTTGGATTACCTGGAGAAAAAGATGCTTTTGGAAAAGAGGCGTATAATGACGATGGTATAGTTCAAAAAGCGGTGAGAGAAATAAAAGAAAAGCACCCAGACATGCTAGTCATAACGGATATTTGTATGTGTCAGTATACAGATCACGGCCATTGTGGAATATTGCAGGAGTGTGGATATATAGACAATGATGTCACAATTGAGTATCTTTCAAGAATTGCCATAAGTCATGCAAAGGCAGGCGCTGATATGGTTGCGCCATCTGATATGATGGATGGTAGAGTAGGACATATGAGAAGAACTCTTGATGCTGAAGGCTTTGAGATGGTTGGAATCATGTCGTATAGTGCGAAGTATTCATCGTCGTTCTATGGTCCATTTAGAGATGCTGCGGATTCAGCACCTTCGTTTGGAGATAGAAAAACTTATCAAATGGATCCTGCAAATAGTGATGAAGCTATGAGAGAGATAGCTATGGACTTAGAAGAGGGTGCAGATGTTATAATGGTAAAACCAGCGCTTAGTTATTTAGACATCATAAGAAGGGCAAAAGATGAATTCAATGCACCGTTAGCTGCGTATAGTGTGAGCGGTGAATATGCTATGCTAAAAAATGCTATAGACATGGGAATAATAAATGAAAATGCTATGATGGAGGCTATGACTTCTATCAAGAGAGCTGGAGCTGATATTTTAATTACGTATTTTGCAAAGGATATAGCGAGAATTCTTAGAAGAGCTTAGAAAAATTAAGATTTAAATTTTTATATTTAATTATAAATCAAATACAATATATGTTGAAATCCCTCCATCTATGGGTAAATTATTAAATGAATCAAAACCCATAGATCGGAGGGATTTTATGAAATTATTTGTGAAAAAGTCACAAGTATCACTGTTTACAATCTTTGTGCTAATTTTTATATTTGCAAGTATAGCGGTTGCTAGAGGTGATGTAGATTATCCTATTGTGGATACTGGTCAGTATGATTTTTATGGAAACAGTGGAGAGATAGATAAGCCAGTTATGGGCGAAGATTTTTATGGTCAAGACGCTACGTATATTAAAAACAAACGCTCTTATAAAAACAACGGAGATGGAACTATAGTAGATGAGATTACTGGTCTTATGTGGCAAGCTGATGCTGGTGAAAAAAAGACATATGATGAGGCAGTGAAAGAGGCGAAATCACTAAGGCTTGGTGGATACGATGATTGGAGAATGCCTACTATAAAAGAACTTTATTCGCTCATAAATTTTAGTGGGAAGACCGGTAGCAGTTCAAAGACAAATGTGGCGTATTTAGACGGTGATTATTTTAAGATATATTATGGTGACGAATCAACTGGAGAGAGGTTTATAGATGCTCAGTATATGTCTAGTACAAAGTATGTTGGAAAGACTATGAAGGGTGATGATACCGTATTTGGTGTGAATTTTGTGGATGGCAGAATAAAGGGATACGGTCTTTATGACAAGCGAACGAAAAAAGATAAGAAGTTTTACACTATATTTGTAAGAGGCAATGAGAATTATGGCAAAAATGAATTTGTAAATAATGGAGATGGAACTATAAGTGATTTAGCAACTGGTCTCATGTGGATGAAAGAAGATAGTAAGTCGGCCATGAAATGGAAAGATGCTCTTGGGTATGCAGAGTCTTTTGAATCATCAGGATATAGTGATTGGAGATTGCCAGATGCTAAGGAATTACAGAGTATAGTTGATTATAGTAAATCTCCATCTACTAGTGGAAATGCAGCTATAGATTCACTATTTGATTGTACGAGAATAGTAGATGAGGGTGGTGGTCGCAATTATCCATTTTACTGGACATCTACTACACATTTAGATGGTAAAAAATTAGGTCAAAGTGCAGTTTATGTGGCTTTTGGAGAGGCACTTGGATTTATGAAACTTCCGCGTTCTAATAGTGAAGAACTCTTGGATGTGCACGGAGCAGGAGCGCAGAGAAGTGATCCAAAGACTGGTGATGCATCGGATTATCCCAATGGTTTTGGCCCTCAAGGTGATGTCAGAAGGATAAATAATTTTGTAAGACTTGTGAGAGATATAGGTGGTGAACATGAGCCTAAATTAGAGGAATTAGATGGTGATTTTGGAGCTGTGCTTATAGGAACTGGTGGGCCAGTTTATTCTGAGAAGAGATCAAGTCCTAGTGTGCTAATTTTTGACGATGATGATTATTATTTAGTTGATATGGGTTATGGCACCCAAAAGCGACTCATGGAATTTGGCGTTAGCCTTGGTGATATAGAAACCATAATGTTTACTCATCATCACATGGATCACAACGAAGAATATCCAGGCGTACTTACTAAGGGCTGGTTAAAGGGGAGAGATCATTTAAATTTAATAGGACCTGTTGGAACTAGAAAATTGCATGAATTCGTCACTGAGTTCTATGAGAAAGATATGGAGTATAGAGCTAGTAAGAAGAGACGATGGTCATGGAATGGTATAAAGACAAATGTTGATATACAAGAGTTTGACGGAAGTGGTGAACATAAATTTGACGGTTTGATGCTAAGGACAGATAGCGTAAATCACAGCATAGAGACTCAGGCTTATAGATTCGAAAATGATGAGAAATCCATAGTGATATCTGGTGATTTGACTTATAGTAAATCACTCGTAAATCTAGCTAAAGATGCAGATGTTTTGATTATGGATTCTGGTTCTATAATAAAAATTGGTTCAAAAGGCGATGGAAATCCACCTTCTGACGATAGGGCGCATTCTTCACTAGATGAAGTTGCTAAAATGGCAAAGGAGTCAAATGTAAAGAAACTGGTGCTAACTCATATAGGTGGAGACATAGATGCTAAAAGGCAGATAGAAGCTATAAATGCTATATACAGTGGAAAAGTAATAATTGGAGAGGATCTCATGATTGTAAAATAAATCAAAATCTTGATAATGAAGATCAAAACTTTGATAATGAAGATTAAAACTTTGATAATGAAGATCAAAAATAGAACTAAAAAGTCGTCAATAACTTTTTAGTTCTATTTTTGTTTTTCTATCATTTCAAAAAGAGTACGTTCATCTACTGGTTTGCTAAAATAGTACCCCTGAAGTATATCGCAGTGCTGTGATGTCAGATAATCAGCTTGCTTTTCTGTCTCTACACCTTCTGCGATAACACTCATGTCAAGGTTATGTGCCATGTCTATTATGCTGTTTATAAGCCCGCGTTTCTTTCTGCTTGTCAGTATTCTGTCTATAAACGAGCGGTCTATTTT
>JAOAQY010000137.1 GCA_025210965.1 Tissierellales bacterium | reverse complement strand
TTGCTTGAAATTATTAGCGGAATGATACTAGTGAATTACAAGAAACATTTAAATCAAGGAATATCATATAGTGAATTTGAAAAAAAATTAAAAGTTCAATTAGAATTTCTATTTAGAATTTAGAAATATGATTTGCGATTCGCTAATATTGTTTGATATAGGCTTGTAAACAATCATAGTATTTTATTTCGCCCATTATTTTTTGCCGTATAGAGATATTGGTCAGCTTTTTTTATGAGATCTTTAGGATCTTCACCAATATATGTTGCTACTCCACCACTCAGAGTGAGGGGAATATTTAGGCTTATAGAACTAGATTTTTCAATATTTTCTCTAAATTGATTACATAAATTGTAAGCAGTATCATAATCCATATTAGGCATTATTGCTAGAAATTCTTCCCCGCCATAGCGACCTATATAACATTCAGAAGGAAATCCTACGTGAAATGCAGAACTAAGCCATTTTAAAACGTCATCTCCTGTAGGATGACCAAAATTGTCGTTTACATTTTTAAAGTGGTCAATATCTAGCATTGCTATGCTAAATGGTGTATCGTTATTAGATAGCTCAAATACTTTATTTACTATATATTTGTGATTATAAAGTCCAGTGAGACCATCTATTTCCAGTAATTTTTCTAGGTCATTGTTTTTTTGTTCAAGTTCTTTAAATAGGGTATACATTCTGATAGTTCCCTTTAAACGAGCAAAGAAAATATCTTCGTTTACGGGCTTTATGATGTAATCATCGGCACCAGCTAGTAGAACATTTTGTATTGTTTCTGCTGCATCGACCTTGGATACTGCAATTATAACATTATCAGAACAAGATTTTCTAAGTTTTAAAATGACATCTATTCCGAGCATTCCAGGAAGAATTAAGTCTATTATATAAACATCAAACTTACTATTTGATTCAAATAGGGATTCTCCAGATTCAAAGTAAGAGACATCGTGTATGTGGTATTGGTTGAACATAGCTTTGATAATAGTTCTTTGAAGAGCATTATCTTCTATTACTGCATACGATAACTTTTTTGCTCTTTTATCTAAAGCTAGTGTTTTCTTATATCGTTTTATGATTTTTCTTATATTGGAGATATCGTGTGATTTTGGAATGAAATCTGTTATTCCGTATTTGATGTATTTTCTACGATTTTCAATAGTATTATCAGCAGTAAATATTGCAATGGGTATCTCGCTATATATACTAGCTCTAAGTTCTGGAATTAACTGGGTTTCTATGTCATCTTTAAATGAAAGGCCAGATATGATTAAATCAATATCATAATGCTTTAGAATTTCAAATGCCTCTGATTTACTTTTAGCTGAGTAAAAAGAACAGCATTCATCTATAGCTATGTCACCTAGTAATTTATGAAAAAAACTTGAATTATCAATATGTAAAACCTTGAACACTTGAATCACCAAAATCCTTTCTTTTTGATACTTTATAAAAAGAGGTTGTAAATTAGTAGATATTTTTTATTATATCGTTAAAAATGCAAATAAAAAAGGTTTTTTTATTTACATAAAATGTAAAACTTGAATAAATAATCCCATAATTCAGAAATAACGAATATTTTTAAATGCTTTAAATCATAATAGGAGCTTTCAAAATAAGCTTGCAAAATAAACAGGATGTGGTATAATCTAAATATTATAAATTACATGCTGTGAAGAGGCCAAGTAGATAGAATTTTTATCTAAAAGAGAGTCAGTGGTGGTGAGAACTGATAGTTGAATTTTATCGAATCTACCTTAGAGCATCTGATTAATCTCAGACCTGTAGCGAGGGTTAATCGCATTAGAGAGAGCTGATTGCTAAATTGGGTGGCAACGCGGGTAAATACACTCGTCCCATTGTTTCGTAAAGAGACAATAGGGCGAGTTTTTTTATTTTATTAAAACTATTCGCAGGCATGTTTAAAAAAGTGAAGGGAGTCGATACGAATGTTAGATATTAAAAGAATTAGAGCGAATGTAGAAGAAGTAAAGGAATTGTTAGAGAGAAGACAAAATGGAGCTTATGACATAGATGCTATTGTAAAATTAGATGGCGATAGAAGAGAGATACTACAAGAGGTAGAGCAGCTTAAAGCTAAGCAAAATCAAGTTTCTAAAGAAATACCAAAATTAAAAAAAGAAGGCAAAGATGTAGCTCCAATATTTGCTGAGATGAAAGAAATTTCTAATAAGGTAAAAGAGTTAGATGCTAAGGTGAAAGCTGTTGATGAAGAGATTCAAGAGCGTTTGCTTTACATTCCAAATATTCCAAATCCAGAAATTCCAGTTGGAAATGACGACCAAGATAATGTTGAAATGAGAAAATGGGGAGAGCCTAAAAACTTTGATTTTGATATCAAAGCACATTGGGATTTAGGTGTGGATTTAGACATATTGGATTTTGAAAGAGCAGCGAAGATTACAGGTGCTAGATTCACATTATTCAAAGGCAAAGGAGCACTTCTTGAGAGAGCGCTAATAAACTTCATGTTAGCAAAACATACATTAGAGCATGGATATACAGAACTTATGACACCATTTATGGTAAACAGAGAGAGCATGACTGGTACAGGACAATTGCCAAAATTTGAAGAAGATGCATTTAAACTTCCTAGCAAGGACTATTTCTTAGTTCCAACTGCAGAGGTTCCTGTTACGAACTATCACAGAGGAGAAATATTAGATGAGGAAACACTTCCTGTTAGCTATACAGCTTATACGCCTTGCTTTAGACAAGAAGCTGGATCAGCAGGTAGAGATACAAGAGGTCTTATTAGAAACCACCAATTTGACAAAGTGGAGATGGTTAAATTAGTTGATCCTGAAAAATCTTACGAAGAATTAGAAGCACTTACAGGACATGCGGAAGCTATATTACAAGCATTAGGACTTCCATATAGAGTGGTTACACTTTGCAGTGGAGACTTAGGTTTCAGTGCAGCTAAGACTTACGATATAGAAGTATGGATGCCAAGCTACGGAAGATATGTAGAAATTAGTTCTTGCTCAAACTTTGAAGACTATCAAGCAAGAAGAGCAAACATTAGATTTAGACCAGAAGGTAAAGGAAAACCACAATTTGTTCACACATTAAATGGATCAGGTCTTGCAGTTGGAAGAACATTTGCTGCTATACTTGAAAACTATCAAAGAGCTGATGGAAGCATAGAAATACCAGAGGTTCTTAGAGGATTCATGGGTGGAATCGAAGAATTGAAATAAATACCATAGTTTCACATAATCTTAAGATATTTATACCAAAGTCTTTTTTTATAATAAATACATAGATAAGAACAGAGCAAATAAGTTCTTACAAATCCATACAAATGATAGAACAATTATGAAGGAGGAATTTATTATGAAAAAAAGACAACTATTAGCAGGACTTATGGCAGCAATGATAGCATTACCGGGAATGGCAATGGCAGCGAGTACTGAAGACAAGGCTGATTACAAGGAGAAACCTGGAATTCATGCAGAGCATAAAGGTCCATTTGCAGAATTAGATGAAGAAGTAAGAGACGCTTTAAGAGACTTGAAAAAACAAGTCATAGCTGGAGATATAACTAAAGCAGAATTCGAAGAGCAGATGAAGGAATTGTTGCCAGAAGGTTTTGAACTTAGAGCGAGAGATAAAAAAGAGTTCAGAGAAAAAAGAGAATTAACTGAAGAACAAAAAGAATTTTTTGAAGCTAGAAAAGCTTATATGGATGGCGAAATTACTATTGATGAATTGATAGAAATGGCAAAAGAAGCACATCCAGAGAAAGAAATGGATGAAGAAACATTTAAGCTTAGATTAGAAGCTAAGAAGCAATTAGTAAATGGCGAAATTACAGAAGAAGAGTTTTGTGAGAAATTAGGTCTAGATTATGAAAAATTCCAAGAGAGAAAAGATGCTCTAAAGGGACATAGACCTCACAAAAAATCGAAAGAAGCAAAGCAAGACTAGTAAAGTATTTAAAATATAAAGTATTCTGTCTAACACACAGGTGCCTAGATACTAGATTTCACTCGAATTTAGTATCTAGGCATTTTTTTTGATTAAATTTATTTTAAATGGATATTATATAGTGAATATATTGTAGTTAGTTTCTAATTCAGTTAGTGAAAGAAAAAAGCCTTTGTACAAGTGTAAGTTTAGAATATAATGTAATTGAGTAATTGTATTTCAAATTGATATTGGATTAGAGGGTATATAAAAAATGAGAGAGAGGTACTTAAAATGATAATAACTTCAAAAATTTTAGTAATGTTTATAGCATTAGAGCACTTTTATATTATGATTATGGAAATGTTTTTATGGGAAAAAAAGGGTCCTAGTATATTTAAGCAATTTAATAGTAATTTATTTGGACAAACTACAGCGATGGCTAAAAATATGGGAATATATAACAGCTTTTTGGCAGCAGGTTTGACCTGGAGTATTTTTATTAATGATTCTGTATGGTCATTTAATATTGCAGTATTCTTTTTGCTTTGTGTTATAGTTGCGGGTATATATGGTGGATTTACAGCAGAAAAAAGCATATTTTTCAAGCAAGGTGTTCCGTCTATTATAGTTTTGATAATAATTTTTTTAATTAAATAACAAGAGCTTTTTTAGATGGTATGTGTTTTGATTTCGTGCTAAAATCAAGTTGAGAAGTAAATACCTAAAAAGAGGTGTATACAAATGAGAGATTTTCAGCCAGAGGGAATTTACGAAAAAATAGCAGAAGCTTCAGTTTACGGGAATTTGGGATTGTTTATAGGAGCAGGTTTTTCAAAAGAAGTGCTCTCAGATAAGATAAATACAGATGTGATGAATTGGGAAGGATTGCTTAGAGAAGTTGGAAATAGTTATGGTGTAAGCACTGATTCTATATTTTATAAAAATCATTCGTAT
>JAOAQY010000136.1 GCA_025210965.1 Tissierellales bacterium | reverse complement strand
TCGGGGTATAGCGCAGTTTGGTAGCGCATCTGGTTTGGGACCAGAGGGTCGCGGGTTCAAATCCTGCTACCCCGACCATATAACTTTGCTTTTTGGCAAAGTTTTTTTATATTTAAGCTCAAATGCTTTAATATCGTGGGTTCCATTCATTCGACACATGAATCGCCTTTAAGGCGCTCACAGCTTCAACCTTAATGGGTTTCATCTGATAGATGAAGCCTTTTTTTGTACACTCGATTCTATACCCAATGTAACGGCTTTGTAATCCTTTCTACACAATTTAATTATATAATCAAACTATAAAAAACTACACAGAAAGGAATCTGTCGATATGAAGAAATTTATGAGTATGATTTTAGCTGGTTTTCTATGCTTTTCTCCAATATTTGCAAACCTAGCTAATGCCGAAACTTATTTCAAAGACACTATGATTCATCAGCAAAGTAATAGCACTCAGCTCGCTGGTGGTATCCGTTACGAAAACCGACAACTATTTACCGACTACGGCTGGTTAAATTTAAATATAGCTTATATAGATTTAAGCGATCCAAATGTAAAAGTTGACACCATATTTAGTAACGAGGGCTCTTCAAAAAAAGCAAGTGTAAATGACATGGTAAGGGAACACAACCCTTCAGTTGCAATCAATGGTGATTTTTTTGAAGGTAATAATGGATATTATCCACTTGGCTTAGCGATAAACAACGGCAAGTTAGTTTCAACTCCAATGTTAGATCAATCACTACCTGCGCTCTATATAGATAGCCACAATCAACCATTTTTAAACTTTTTTAATTGGACATTGAACGGAAGTGTAAACGGCGGAGCGCCATTTAAAATTTACTATATAAATAAAGGAAGCTCTAATTATGGTGGTATAGTGCTATATGACCACAATTGGTCAGGTAATACTATAGGAAACGCTAAAGTAAAAGAACTAACTGAAGTGGTGGTTTCTAATGGTATTGTTTCTAAAATACTGATAAACTCTCCCTCTGTTCCACTTAATGAAAACGAATACGAATTGATTTTAAAAGGTACAGACAATTACTTAACTCAAAATATAAAAGTGGGAGACAAAATAAATTTAGATTTAAACTCAAATCCTGGAATTTCAACTCTTAAAGCGGGAATTGGTGGAGGACAAATTTTATTGAAGGATGGCCAAAAGGTTCATCAGGGAATATCTATACGCGGCAAGCAGCCTAGAACTGCAGTTGGGTACACTAAAGATGGAACTGAAATGATATTTTTAACTATAGATGGTAGAAACAAATCTTTTAAAGGTGTTTCCGAAAACACACTTGCTGATATAATGTTAGATTTAGGTGCTTATGAAGCTTTAAATTTAGATGGTGGTGGCTCAACAACTATGGCCATAAATCCATATAGAAATTTTAATGCTCAAATAGTAAATCATCCCTCTGATGGAAATCCTAGAAGAGTTATAAATAGCTTTGCTGCATTCAATACTGCAGAGGCAGGTAAAATAAACAAAATGGAATTTTCTGATTCAGATAAAAAAATATTTCAAAATCTACCTTACTCTTTTGAAATGATCGGTTTTGATAAAAATGGGAATGTTACAGAGATAAATAGTGAAAAAATCGACTTAGATACCGATGATATCTCCTTCAATTCTGAAAATAATACTTTTACAGCAAATGAAATAGGAAGAGCCAAATTGAAAGCAGTGTACAAAAATGACGATGATATAAAAGCACAGACAAAAATAGAAGTTTTGAAACCTTTAAAATACTTATTTTCAAATAACAAAGATTACCAAGTACCTCGCGGCAGTTCTACTCCAATAAGCGATATACTAGGTACAGTAAAAGGGATTAACGAAGATGGATTCATTGCAGAAATCGATATTACTTCGCTTGATGTAAAACTATTAGGTTCTGGTGGACATATAGACGGGGACAATTTTATATCTAATACCGAAAAGGGTGCTAGTGCTTTGGTTTACAGTATTGGTGGCGCTAGTAACTATGTAAATTTGAGTACAGGATATGACAAACAAGTTATAAATGAATTTGAAAACTTGGACGGCTTAGTTTCTTCAGCTTATCCTGAAAATACTAAAGTAAAATTAGGTCAATCACCTGAAATGGTAAATGGATTCACTTCACTCTCACTAAATTACGACTTTACTTTAGGAAACGAAACTCGAGCTGCTTATATTGATTTCAACTCCAAACCAGTAGTGGTAATGGAAGAAATCGATGCATTAGGACTCTGGGTATATGGAAATGAATCTGGTCACTGGCTTAGAGCTGAGATAAAAGATGTAAATGGAAAGACCTATAAATTAGATTTTGCAAACAATATAGATTGGAAGGGCTGGAAGAGCGTAAAGGCGGAGCTTCCTGTCGATATTTCTTATCCTATTACACTTAGTAAAATTTATCTTGTTGAAACCAATCCAGCAATAAAAGATCAAGGACAAATCCTATTAGATAATTTCGAAACACTTAACTACTTCGACTACACTGGACCAAATCTACCAGAGAGAAAAGAATTCGAACTGACTTCTGATTCTATATCTCTCGACAGTTCTTTTAGTAAATACGTGTTTTCACCAGGCATCAAGTCTGAAAATGAAGTATTTAAAGAAAGTTTTGTTCCAGATTTCGAAAATAGATTGAGTAAATTTGATATTGCCTTTTATAGTGGCGATTTACTAGAGTCTTTCACAAACAATATATCTACAAACCTTACTCTTGGTAATAGGAAACAAATTTTCCCAAAGGAAAACACTCTGTTTTTCATGCTTGATAACAAAAACGGTGGATTCAGAGCGTCTGATTCTAGTCAATGGAAATGGTTTTTAAACAATATCAAAAATCTAATGGACAAGAATATATTGATAGTTACATCTAAACCTGTTCTTAGCAATAAATCATTCGACGATCCATTAGAGAAAAATCTCTTCATAGACACTCTTGAAGAAAAATTCTCTGACAATAACAAAATTTTTGTAGTATCGGAATCAAATAGAAACTATGCAACTAAGCAAAATGGAGTTACTTATCTTGAATTTGATAAAACTCCTATAAATGAAAGTAGTAATCCTCAGAATATAAACGCCTTGATTTTAGAGGATAATAACGGAGAATTGAAGTTCAATTTCGAACCAATATATAAAGACATAAGTTTTGTATATGTTATTTCTCACGACACTGACACTAAAAACGACAAAAAAAGTAGTGTAGAAATTCCAGAAGAAAAAAGTGAAAAATCTTCAAGCACAGATATCGAAAGAGCTATCTATAGAATCAACGTTGGAGAAGGTAGTAAATTAAATGTTAGAAGTTCTGCAGGCGGTGACATAATTGATAAGCTAGAGCACGGCACCAAAATATCACTTACCGGAAAATCACAAGACTCTGACAAGTATCACTGGGTTGAAATCACTTACAACTCGAAAAAAGGCTGGATAGCAGATGAGTTTATTACACATGAAAATTAATAGATGAAAATTATAAATCAGACAATGATGAGTGGTACATTACCAATAAGAAATTAAAAAAT
>JAOAQY010000135.1 GCA_025210965.1 Tissierellales bacterium | reverse complement strand
TCCCCACATCCCATCGCTTTCGCAAGTCTTGCTATTCTCACAGCCTCCTCTGCATTTCTAGCACCAGATGTATTGGGAAGCCAAAATACATCCTTTGGTATGTACTTTAATAAATTTTCATCTTCTGAGTCCAAATCAACTCTTCGAATAGCCATAGTAACCATATCACTTTGAGATTTCTCTATCACATCTTTGATAACTCTCTTATCAGGAAATTTACCAGTCCCCACAAGCAATCTGCTATTTAATACTTCTCCACCTAGTTCGAATAAATCTTTTGTCATTTTGATTCCTCCTAGTATTTTTCTATATTTAGAATCCATCTAAGTATTTGATTTGCTTGATGATTCGCAGCAATAGCTACTCTTGGAGCCATTAGTCCTCCAAATTCGTCTATGTGCGATACCTCATCTCCTACTACTGAAAATCTCTCATTTATTTTTCGAGTCCTTATAGTATTGCTAGACAATGCTCCAGCCATACCCGATGCACTTACTAATTTTTTATCTTTGCACTTTGTGAGTATGCTTTGAACGAAGCTAACCTTCGACTCTGCCTTATCCATTGCCTCTACTATTAAATTTGTATCTTTGAACATTTCTGAACTATTTTCGTCGTCCAAGTATACATTCTTAGTTTCAATTTGAGTAATTGGACTTATATCTTCTAATATCTCCTTTAATGCATCTGTTTTTTTCTGTCCTATATTTCGTCTAAAATAGTATTGTCTATTTAGATTTGTCTGGTCTACTAGATCAAAGTCAACTAAAACCAATTTTCCTATTCCAAGTCTCACGAGTGAAACTGCAACATTTGAACCAAGTCCACCGAGACCAGCTATTCCAACGCTAGCACTTTGAAGTTTTCTATGAATATCCTCTCCATGTCTCTCTATTAATGCTTTCTCGAATTCACTTTTTATGTGTTCGTTCACGATTTAACCTCCTCCAACAAAGCTAACTATCTCGACTCTTGATTCTTTGTCTATGATGTAGTTATCATATTGGCTTTTATCTACAATTTCCATATCTACTTCAACTACTGCAAGTTTTGGGTTCTTTTTTATAATTTCAAATAACCTACTCACGCTAATCGGAGTATCTATATCCATCATCTTTCCATTTACAATCACTTTTTCACCTCCTAATATTTACAACTCTCACATTTCTAATTAAATTAAAATAAAAAAAGATGTCACTTGGACATCTTTAATCGCGTAAAAGGCTATGCATAAAAAATAGCATAGATCCCACAAAAGAATCTATGCTAAAAAAATCACAGCAATGTCCCTACGTTGGCATTATCCAAATCAGGTTACAGGATCGAAACTAACAGTTTCCTCTCAGCCCATCACATGAGCTCTCCTCTTTATTAAATTTTACTATTACATTGTACTGCTAAATATATTTTTTGTAAACACCTTTGTTTTATATTTTGTTATCCGCTCTAAATTTTAATCCAATTTGACTTCGCGACTCATCTAATATATTCATTACGTCTCTAGATACACTGTAGCTATTTATATCTGACTCTAATTTATTTGAATTTATCAAATCAATAAAGCCCTTTGTTTCGTAGTACATTGGCGATTTATCCTGAGATACATCTATTTCTTCACATTCACCATTTCTATATTTTATATACGCTCTATCGATGAGTGGAAGTTTGTCTATTATTATCTGTCCACCTTCCCCCTGTATTTCACTTGGCAAATGCGAATCACATATCTTAGAATGATATAAAATTCCATCACAATCCTCGTATTGAACAGCAATATGACCTTCACCATCCACCCCTGAATCTAGCATAGTACCATGTGCTTTTATGCTATTTGGTTTTCCTAGAATCTGAACTAAGGGATGAATAGTATAAACTCCAATATCCATAAGTGAACCATTTGAAAACTCTGGATTGAAAGCATTTAAAATTTCACCCGCTTTATACTTATCATACCTAGATGAATACTGACAATAGCTTCCAACAAAACGTCTTATAGGAGCTATCTTGCTTAGACTATCCCTTATAGCTTGAAATCGGGGTAAATACGATGTAATCATGGCTTCCATGAGTAAGACTTTGTTTGATTTTGCCGTTTCTATCATCTCTTCTACTTCTCGCAAATTAGAAGCTAATGGTTTTTCACATAATACATGCTTTTTAGCCCTCATCATTATCTTAGAATGTTCTGCATGAAATGAATTCGGACTAGCTATGTACACAGCTTCCATTTCTTCGTTTAGTGACATCTCTTCTAAACTAGTAAATGTGTACTTTGCACCATGTATAGCAGCAAATTCTTCTGCTCGATTCTTTGTTCTAGAATAAACTGCCACTAATTCAAACCCTTCAATCTGCTTCGCCGCATCTAGCCATTTCTCCGTTATCGCACTTGTACCTACAACTCCAAACTTCATATTTTCATCCCCCTCTAAGTAGACACTATTGTAATATCTGAATTTTGCTTTATCTGTTTGCTAACCTGTATCAATTGATTGTTTGAATAAAGATTATGAACTGTCTCTATAGAGTGTCCTATTTTTTCCTTAGAATATTTATTTATAACATGACTCTCAGCTACTAAAACACTTTTTAAGTCTTTTCTATCATGTGTAAGCTGTATACCCTTATCATCTTCAAAATATTTTAATATACTACCTTCACATTTTTCTATATTAAAATCATCAAACAAATCATATGGCAAGTATCCCTCTTCATATATTACATTATCATCAGTCTGTATTATCCGCTTATACACATGAACGTATTTCGATTGTAACCTATCCTCAAAATCATTTAATATAGTTTTAAATTCTAGTACCGTAGTTGTGTGTCTATTTTTACTCTCTATACTAAGTGATGCTATAGTAGTTGTCATGTAAAATTCTCTTGGATTGACAAAATAGCCTTTACCTTGTCTTGAGTTTATATATCCTTTATCTATGAGTTTTTTTAGTGCCCTTCTTACAGGCTCTCTAGAAACATCATATTTCTTACAAATCTCACTCTCTGATATTAACTGCTCGCCTTCTTTGAATTCACCATTTAATATCATAGTTTTCAAGCCTCTGTACACATAATCTTTTTTGGTTGCCATAGTATCCTTCCTTTTCGAATATCGTCATATTTTTTCATTCTCCATTATACCATTTTTTAGACCATTATCCGAAAGAATCTGCTTCCATTTCATCTTATCTTCTATCTCTGGCACTCTATACGTTTTATCTTCTATAATTCGTTTGAACTGCTTTGACTTTTTCATACTGTGATATGGAAGTATATTTACTTCCATTATACATTTATACTGTCTTGACAGTTTAGCTATAGCTTTAAAATGTTCTTCATTGTCATTCATTTCAGGTATTATTGGGCATCTCAAAATTACGTCTTTTTGATTCTCATTTAAAATGTCTAAAACCTTTATTATATCTATATTTTTCCCTACTATGTTTTGGATTTCGCTACCTGTCCATTTATAGTCTAGTAAGTATATATCCGTGAAATCAATTGTTCTCGCCAAGTTATTATTCGGATCATATCCACTAAAATCGAGTGCTATCGATATGTTTTCACTCTTCAATTTCTCACTAAGTTTTTCTAAAAATTCTATCTGAAGTATTGCCTCTCCTCCACTAAAGGTGACTCCTCCACTAGAGTTCTCATAATAGGCTTTATCTTTAACTATCTCTTTCAATAGTTCATCTGCTGTAACATACCTTCCGCATAAATCATAAGCTCCATTTGGACAAATATCTATAAGTTTCTCCTCATCTTCTATCGAATCAAAATCTATTGAAATAGCTCCATCTTTAACCCTTATACCTTTTCCATTTACCATCTCTACGCATTTTTTGCATAGTGTACATTTATTTTTGTCATGATTTAGCTGAATCGTCATGCTTATCGACTCTGGATTGTGACACCACGGACAACGCAAAGCGCACCCCTTGAAAAACAAGGTGGTGCGAATGCCAGGTCCATCATTTATCGAGAATCGCTGCAAATCAAAAATCAATCCTTTTAATTCTTCACTCATCTTTGACTTCCTTTCTCTTTTTGCTAGAAACTTTAGCCATTACAAGTTCTTGCCATTATCTCTCTTTGTACATCATCTTCTAAATTTACAAATCTAGCGCTGAATCCCCCTACTCTAACTGTAAGATTTTTGTAGTTTTCTGGATTCTCATATGCTTTTTGAAGTTCTTCTTTTCCAACAACATTTACCAT
>JAOAQY010000134.1 GCA_025210965.1 Tissierellales bacterium | reverse complement strand
ATTAATTTTTAATTCATTTCGACAACATATGATTCGATGCGGGGGTCGATTTTAATGTGCTATCGAAAATTCAAGGAGGAGTATTTCAATGAAAAAAGTTTTGATGTATTTAGTACCAATAGCACTAATTTGCGCTGTGCTATTTTTTGTAACAAGTAAACCAGCGTCTCAGGAAAATATCAGTCAGGTGTTCGCATTTGGAGACAGTTATTCTGATAATAATCAGGCGAAAGAAATATCTACTGCCATAACTGCTTTAGACAATCACCCAGAGGCCGCTTATGTAAAGCCTTCTGATGAACTTTACTGGCAAAATAGATATTCTAACGGAAAAACTGCAGTAGAAGTTTTAACTGATCATATCGGAGTAAAGCTTACTAACTATGCAACTGGTGGTGGTACTACTGGTGAATTTAATTATTCTGATTGGATGGATGTTTTAGGAAACACTGGTGTTCTTGGACAAATAGAAAAGTTTAAAATTAGTTTAAATGGTGAAAAAGCTGATCCTGAGGCACTTTATTTTATATTCGCTTCTGGAAATGATTATTTTAAGTTCGTGGATTACGAGTTGGAAGGAAATATCGAAGATGTCGCAGATACTGCTGTAAGTAATATACAAGTAGCTGTTAGAAGACTTTCTGAGCTTGGAGCTAAGAAGTTTTTTGTAGTTTCTAGTACGGATCTTTCTCTAGTTCCATATGAAATCACTACGAAAAGAACTGAAACTGCAAAAGCTTTTGTTAATAGAATAAATTCTACTATAGAAGAGCCTATGATGAAACTTAAAGACGAATTGAACGTTTCATTGATACTTTTCAACCCAACAACTGTAAGTGATAAGGTTATTGCAAATCCTAGTGAATTCGGCATCAAGGTATTGGATACTCCTTGCCAGAGCACTTATCCTGAAGTAAAACCTGTAAAAGAAAATCCTGATGAGTACTATTTCTGGGATGAATGGCATTTTACAAAGGTATTTCACAAACTTCTTGGCGATGCAATGTTTGATAAGTTAAAACTAGGCGAGTAATTTCTTATAAGGGGGTATGATTGTGTTTAAGCGATTTCAAAGCATACAAACTAGGTTTCTATTCGGCTCTATATTGATTATATCTATTTCGCTTCTCATAGTGGGCATGATGTCTAGCCACTATATATCTACACAGGCTTATGATAATTATATAATCAATTCTAACGATCAAATAAAATTAGCCCAAAATACTATACAAAATTTCTATAACCAAATAGACAAAGATATCGATTTTTTGGCTCGAAATCCTCTTACAATGAGTGCTACTGCAGGTACTGTAGTTAGCTATGAGCATGAGAGCAGTGAAACTTTTATGACTCCATCTCAAAATGGTGATATTGAAAGAGGCATATATCATATTTTCGATAGGTATGCTTTATCAAATCCAGATACTCTATATGTTTATTTGGCGACAAAAGACGGAGGTTATTTGAATTGGCCAGAGGCAAATATTCCAGCTAATTATACTCCTGTCAAATCGGGTTGGTATAAAGCTGGTATGAGCGGAAATGGTTCTGTTGTTCGAACAGCTCCCTATAGAGGTACTAACGGGGTCATGGTTATAAGTAATGTCCGCACGTATACTGATGAATCTGGCAATGTTTTGGGAACTATTGGAATAGATGTCGAGCAATCTGTAATAAGTGATATGCTCAATTCTATGAAAATTGGTGAAAATGGTTTTTTCATGTTGGTTCACAATACTGGAATTGTAATGGCAGATGGGCATAACTCTGATAATAATTTCAAGTCTTTGGGTGAAATTGATATCCCAGAACTTGAAAATGTAATCTCTGAGAATCCAAGTCCTTATTATTTGGATATCGAAGATATTTCATATAGTGTGAATCCTAAAAATATAGATGGCACTGATTGGGTTATTGCTTCTTTCATGCCAGAATATGAACTCAGCGCTGGTGCTCACAAGGTTTCTGTATCGATAGCGATTGTTTCTATATGTATGTTGTTTGTTGCTATAGTTATGATTACAATAGCAACTAGAAGATTTACTAAACCAATAATTAAATCTGCTAATTATTTAAAGTTGCTTGCTAGTGGTGATTTTCGCGAAAAACTTGATCCAAAACTCATAGCTAGAAGTGATGAAATCGGAACCATAGCTAAGGGTATAGACAACATGAGAAATTCGCTTTTACTTTTGGTTTCAAATATCAAAAATGAGTCTGCAACTATTGACTCTGCGACTGATGATATTTTGAACAATGTAAGTGTTTTGAATAATGATTTACAAAATGTATCTGCTACTACAGAAGAGCTTTCGGCTGGTATGGAGGAATCTGCAGCTACTACGGAAGAGATGAATGCTACGTCTTCTCAAATAGAAGCTATAATTCAAAACATATCTTCAAAGGCAAAAAGTGGAGCTATCTCCGCAAGCCAGATTAGCGAAAGGGCTTCTAGTATCAGCTCTGATGTTCATTCTTCACAGCAAAGAACTCACAATATACTAGAATCTACCAAGTCTGATTTGGAAATGGCTATATCAAATTCTAAAGTGGTCGAGCAAATAGATGTGCTTTCAGATTCTATAATGCAAATAACTGAACAGACTAATCTATTGGCTTTAAATGCAGCTATAGAAGCTGCTAGAGCTGGTGAAGCTGGTAGAGGTTTTTCCGTAGTTGCAGATGAAATCAGAAATTTAGCTGAAGAGTCTAAGTCTACTGTATTAAAAATTCAAGAAGTTACTTCTTCTGTTACTAGCGCTGTTGAAAATCTTTCAAGTAGCTCTAATTCGCTTCTGAAGTTTGTATCTGAAGATATCAGCTCTGACTACAAAGTAATGCTAGATGTATCTGAAAAATACAATGATGATGCTAAGTTTATAGAAGATTTAGTAAGTGACTTTAGCGATAGATCTGCAGAACTTTTGATGTCTATACAGGAGATACTACAGGCTATAGATGGTATAGCTATAACATCTAACGAAGGTGCATCTGGAACTGTTGATATAGCGACTAGCATATCTACTTCAAGTGACAATGCAGCCGATATAATGGATAAGATCATGGAAGCTAGAGAATGTGCAGCTAAACTTGAGCAAAATGTTAGAGAGTTTAAGATATAGATAGGGATAGAGAGTAAGACCGTTTATTGCACGACATAACAATTACAAACTGATCAAGATTTCTAAGGAAGCGATAAGGGCGGACACTTTGTGCTAAAATTCTAGCACAAAGTGTCCGCCCTTATAACTGTTTAGAAATTGCAAATGAATATATTCACTTGCCATTTTATTTTTTCTATTTGCTTTTCACAATCTTATATCCAACTCCCCAAACGGTTTGCACATATTCAGGTTTTGACGGATTGAATTCTATTTTTTCTCTTAGCTTTCTTATATGAACTGTTAGTGTCGGAAGATCTCTATCACTGTCATATCCCCATACTTTTGTAAATATCTCATCTTTTGTAAATACTTTGTTTGGTGCAGATGCCAAAAGCACTAGTATTTCATATTCTTTTACTGTGAGATCAATGGGGTCTCCATTCATGAATATCTCCCTGGTTTCTGGATAGATTACAAGTCCCCTTATCTCTATCTTTTGTTTGGGAGTTGTTCCTGCTGATGCTTTTATCATCTCATATCTCTTCAAGTGCGCTTTCGTTCTAGCCACTAGTTCATGAGGACTAAATGGTTTCGTTATATAATCATCTATTCCTAGACCTAATCCCTTCAATTTGTCTATTTCCCCAGTTCTAGCAGATACTATCATTATAGGTGTATCGTGCTTTTCTCTAATTCTCTCCGCTAGTTTAAATCCATCAACACCTGGAAGCATGACATCTAATATTATCAAATCGTAGTCACCTGAAACGGCTTGTTGCAATCCAGCTAGACCATCGCTCTCAAGTGTTACATCAAATCCACTTAGCTCTAGGTAGTCTTTTTCAACTTCTCCAATGGCCTGATCATCTTCTACTATAAGTATTTTTTTCATAAATAACACACCCCATTTCTATAATTTACTTGGAATTCATTGGGACAAACCTTTTGTGTTAGAATTCAAACACAAAAGGTCCGTCCCGTGTGTTCATTCCCCTATTTCACCGTCCCCATTGTGTTCCCGTGTATTCTTTTCTTACCATCATTTTTTCTGATTATTTGCTCTGATTGTTTGGTGGAAGATTTATTTCTATCTCTAGACCACCATTGTTTCTAGCACATATGCTTCCCCTATGTTCTGTAACTATTCTCTTGCAAATGGCAAGACCTAGTCCGCTTCCTGAAATATTGGGATTTCTAGCTGAATCGACTCTATGATATTGGTCAAATATTTTTTCTAATTCATTCTCTGGGACTCCGTTGCCATTGTCCTTTATTATCAGTTTGTAATTGCTAGGCTCTTCTTCATTTCTTTCTAGATGCATATCTATTCTTATAGGTTCTCTCTGTACATATTTTAATGAGTTGTTCCAAAGGTTTGAAATAAGCCTCTTCATTTTTTCTGGATCTATATTTACCATGTAATCACACTCTGGGTTTGAATTGTATGTGAGTACAACTTTTTGTAGATCAATTTCATATTTAAATTCTTCCATCAAGTCTCTGAGGTAAGCATCAAAGTCTATTTCATAAAAATTGTAGTTTTCTTTTCCAATATCGAGTTCGTTAAATATCTTGAGCTCATCTATCATGCTATCTATGTCCTTGAGCTTTTTCTGTATATTTTTCATGTACTGCTTTTCTTTCTCTGGATTTGTAACCAAGCCATCATCTATAGCATCTACATGTATTTTTATAGCAGTTAGAGGTGTCTTCAAGTCATGTGTCAAATTTGATATAAATGATTGTCTGTTTTCCTCTAATTTTTTTCGCTCATTTTGTCCTTTTTCAAGAGTTTCGAGCATGTGATTTATTTGCTCACTAAGTATTGTAAACATGTCAAAACCTCTAAATTTTATTCTATAGCTAAAATCTTCTTCTTTTGCTCTATGTGTAGCTAATATTATTGCTTTAAGTTTTTTTACTATTAAATGTGTGCCATGTATGAATATGAAGAACATTATTATTATAACTATAGTAAACAATATTTTAAAGTATCTTATGATGAATTTGCTCGCATAAGCTGATATATTCACTACTTTGTTTAGTACAAAAACACTACCTTCAGTCTGATCGCTAAAATAAAAATCAATCTGTCTTTTGACAACATATCCCGTTTTGTCGAATAGTTCTTCATTGTTTAAATCATTTTGAGAACCGAATTCTGGTAGTGACGGGTTGGTGAGTGTCCTGAATTTATCTGCAAGTTTTTCTCCTGCTTCTGTTTCAAAGTCATTTATAGTGGTGATTTCTCCATTTTTTCTAATTAATACCAATGTGTTTAGTTTTTCTGGTAGATCTAGTGCTCTTATTTCTTCCTTGTACTCATCCTGCAGAAGTTTATCTGGATTTTTGAGTGCTGTGTACTGTAAGTTTCTGAATATCTTCTCTTGATTGCTCCACTCCTCCATCTGCCAAACTTCTCTCTGTATACTATCTGGGTCCCAAAAATAAGATGTATTTCTAGGTCCTAGTACTGTTCCTAGCGTAACTAAAAAAACAACTATAGGAAGCATAACGGTCACTAGCCATAGTAGAGTTATTCGAACATGCATTTTTATCATTAGCTTTCTAATTTGTTCTTTCAAAAAAACACCCGCCTTTTTTAGAAAAGTGAGTGAAAAGTGGGTGTTTCAATTCCCACCGTTTCTCTCACTATCTTCTTATTTCACAGCTACTTCTACGCCTTCATCTAAATATTCTTTACCCGTAGTAACTACGACTACATCGTCTTTTATACCACCTGTTACTTCTATCATGCCATCTTCTTTTATTCCTGTAGTTATCAATTTTTTGTACGCTTTGTTGTCTTCTCCAACTACGTATACATAGCTATCTTCACCTTGTTTTATGATAGCATCTTGTGGAAGTGTTGTCACGCCTTCTTTGCTATCTACGTGGATTTCAAGTTCTGCATACATTCCTGGAAGTATAAGTCCATCACTCTCGATTTCTACTTCTATAGGATAAGAACCGTTCTGTGCTACATACGATACACTTGCTATTTTACCTTCATATGTTTTGTCTAATGTGTTCACGTATATATCTACTTTTTGCCCGGCGCTTACTTTGTGAATGTATTTCGATGTTATAGAGCTGCTTATTTTTAGATTTCCTTCTTGTATTATCGTAAATCCATTTTGAGTAGATGCATATTGGTCTTTAGATATGCTCTTTGCTATTATTAATCCGTCTACAGGACTTTTAACTACATAGTTTTCTAGTTGATCTCCAAAACTTGAAACTTGAGATTGGTAGTCTGTTCTAGCATTGTTGTAGTTTATCTCAGCTGTCTCAAATGTTTTTTGAGAATTCTCAAATTCTATTCTAGATATCAATCCCTTTTCGTATAGTATTTTTTGATCTTCAAATGTGTCTTTTGCTTGATTGTAGTTTAGTTTTGCTGTTTCTAGTGCGTTCGATCTCTGAGTCAATGTGGCATTTTTGTTTATGTCAAATGCGTCTGTATCCATTTGAAATAGTACGTCATCTTTTTTCACCCTATCTCCAACTTCAAAGTAAACCGACTCCGCTTTACCTGATGATTTGGCGTTTACGTTGTAAAGTGCTTCTGGTTCAATTGACCCTATAGTGTAAAGCTTTTCTTCTATATTCTGTGAATTTGCATTTACTACCTCAACTGGCAGTGCTACTCTCTGACTAAGCGTATCCTCTGCACTAACCGTATTTCTATCAAGACTCGCACTGCCCATATATAATCCAGCTCCAATTACAGCTATACCTGCAATAGCTATTATCTTCTTATTCATATGAAACTCTCCTCTCTTAAATGCAAGGGGTAAAACACACAGGTCATTCCCCGTGTGTTTGTCACGTTTCCGCATGTTCCTCCTTCGTTTGCTCTAGGTATTTTAGCATCCTCGTGTGTTCCCCTTCAAACTTTTCATTTTTCAGTTTTCTTCTATGCTCTCTACTTTTTCACTTTTTTCTCGAATCTTCTCTCAATTCCATAGTAGAGTATCGGTACTATCAGAAGTGTAAGGATAGTTGATGCTACTAATCCGAATATCAATGCATATCCTAACTGACTAAATGCAGCATTGAATAACGCTAGTGGAAGTACCCCTGCTATGGTTGTAAGTGATGTTGCTATTACTGGTTGGAATCTTGTTTTTACTGCTTCTGCAACTGCTGATCTTAGTTCCATGCCTTCTTTTCTGAGGTAGTTTGCAAAGTCTATGAGCACTATGGCATCATTTACTGCAATACCGGCAAGTGCAACTACTCCGAACATAGCGTAGAATCCAAGGTTATTTCCTGTTACAAGTAATCCAACTATAGCTCCTATTATAGAGAATGGAACTGATGCGAGTATTACTACTGGCTGTACAAGTGAATTGAATTGTACTACCAATACTATATAAATAAGCGCTATTGCAACTAAGAAACTAACTGACATGTTTTCTATTTGATTGTTAAGCTCTTCCATCTGTCCTCCAACTACTTGTTCAACTGTTCGTGGAAGTTCTATATCTTTTACTGCTTTTTGAAGCTGTCTGTTTATTTGAGCTGAGTTGTAGCCTGGCATTACATCTGCCTCCACGTATACAACTATATCTCCATCTTCTTTTTTGAGTTTGCCAAGTCCATCTTCGTATCTTAGCTCTGCCACGTCATTGAAGTTTACAAGTTCTCCACTTCTAGATTGGAAGAATATCTTGTCAAAGTCTTCTTGACTCGTGATTTGATCGTCTGTGTAATATAGTGAGATGTCGTATTCGTCGCCATCTTCTTTGTATATTCCTGCTTGTTTTCCTGATATTTGTGATCTAACTTCACTTGCTATACTTGAGACGTCTAGTCCGTAGAATGAAGCTTTGTTTGGATCTATATCTACTACTAGTTCTTTTACTCCACCATCAGTTGTAAGTTTAGGCTGCACTATTCCATCTATCTTTAGAAGTTCTTCATAGTACATTTCTGCGTATTTTGTTGTTTCTTCTAGGTTTCTACCTTTTAGTCCCAAGCTGATAGCTGCTCCCATCTGCATTTTTGATGTAGATGATTTTAGCTCTATAGTGTATTCTGCTCCAGGTATCTCTTCTATTTTTTTTCTAAGTGATTCTTTAAGTTCACGTCCTGTGTGAACTCTCTCATCTTCTTCTCTAAGCTCTGCTTCTATCTTTACTTTGTTTGTTCCATCATCACCCACTGTAGTTGTAAATGAGTCTATGTCGGTATATGGGTATAGTATTTTTTCTATTTGACCTGCTATTTGACTTGTTTCATCTAGCATAGTGCCAACTGGAGCTTCTGCCTTTATAGTTATAGACGATGGCTCTTCATATGGCAACAATTCTACTTTCAAAAGTCCTAGCGGAATGGTTATTACCGATGCTATAAGCGTAACTATCAGTATTAGTATTATGCTAACTTTTTTCTTGCCATTTGCTAGTAAGTTGTATATGAAGTTTCTATATTTTTGAACATAGCTAGCAGATTCTTTATCTTCCGCTTCTTCGTTCTTTTCTTCTAATCTAGATTTCACAAAGTATATTCCAGTAAATGCTATTGCAAGTAGTATTGTAACTCCTCTTATTTGCCAGCTATCTGAAAATGCCATTAGTGATAATCCAAATATTATTATTGTGGCTATTCTATGGTATTTTGGTGATTTTTTCTTGCCTAATTTTTTGACTGGAGTCAAGAATTTAGCACAAAGTGTTGGCGTAACTATAATTGATACAAATAGTGATGCTATAAGTATTACTATTATAGTTTTTGGAAGCTGTGATAGGAATTGTCCCATTATCCCTGGTAACATTGTCATAGGGACAAATGCTCCAACTGTTGTAAGTGTAGCTGCGAGTATCGCTGGTGCTACTTGGTTCGTTCCTACTTTAGATGCAATTACCCTCTCTACTCCCTCTTCTCTAAGTCTATCGACATTTTCCATTACTACAATGGCATTGTCAACGAGTAGTCCAAGCGCTATTATGAATCCTGTAAGTGATATCGTGTTGAAGCTAAGTCCTGTGAATTTCATTACTATAAATGTTATAAGTAGTGAAATTGGTATAACTGTCGATACTATAAGTGCCTCATTAAGTCCTATAAATATAAATAGTACTATGATTACACTTATAAGTCCTCCAGCGGCGTTGTTTATGACTAAAGTCAAATCGTCTTTTACGATTTCACTATGATCTGCTGTGATTACTAGTCTTACGTCATCTGGTAGCATCGTGCCTGGTGCATTTTCTGTGATTGCTCTAAGTTCTGCTGCCGGCTGAATCATGTCGTATCCTGTTTCTCTGTAAACTGATATATATACAGCTGGTGTAGTTCTGTGATCTACTACGCTGTGAGATTCTTCTCTTATATATACTCTAGAATATACATCTGGTGTTTTGTAGTGATCTCTTACCTCTGCTACATCTCTTAATAGTATGTTTCCATTGCTAGATGATGAAACTACTAAGTTTTCGATGTCTTCTATAGTTTGAAATCTCTCATCTATCCTGATGTTTATGTGTTCTCCATCTATATCACTGTCTCCAGCAGGTAAGCTTATGTTCGATCCTTGTAGTGCCTGTGTAATATTTGAAAGTCCTATGCCGTATTCTCTAAGTCTAGGAAAATCTGCTATAACCTGAATCTCTCTTTCGTATCCACCAGATACGTCTACCTGTCTGATTCCCTTTACGTTTTCCATCTCGTCTTTTAGTTCTTCTGCATAAGATTTGAGTTCTGTTAGTTCATAGTCTCCAGTAACTGTCATTTGGAATATCGGGATTTCTCCAGTACTTATTGTACTGATGATAGGATCCTGTGCTCCATCTGGCAATTTTACTGAATCAATCTCATTTCTGACCTGTGACTCTGCCTGAACTAAATCTGTGTTTTCTTCAAATTCTACTATTATTTGTCCATATCCATTTTCAATAGTAGAGTTTACAGATTTTGCTCCATCTACATCCTTTAATTTGCTTTCCATAGGGTCCACTATGAGGTTGTTAATGTCATCTGGCCCTGCTCCTGCATATGGTGTTGTTACTACTATCATATCGAAGCTTACATCTGGTATAGATTCCTTTGGAAGCTCCATATAACTGTAAAGCCCCATCATCAAAAGCGTAAATATAAGAAGATAAACTAGCTTAAATCGGTCTACAAATAAAGCTGTAATCTTCCCTAGAAAGTTCTTTTCTTGCTTCAATTCTGGTAAATCTTTCATGTATTTTCCTCCTAATCCTTACTTTATATTTCAAGTATACAGTGTAAAAATTAAGAGCCTTCTAATAAATTCTAAAGAAAGTATTAAGAAATATAGTGGAAATATTAAAAGTGATAAGCTCTGTAAATTTGCTTATCACTTCTAATTTACTTCTCTATCTTATTTTTCACTTGCCATTTGCTTGTACTCATAATCTTAACCGAAACTACAAACAATACAGCTATACCAACTAACATGGGCAAAATGCTGAAATGATAGGTAAAAAACCATATATCTCCGGCTATCGTGTTTACTATGAAATATGACAATACACTACCTAGCGTAATTGCCGTTATGCTGGTGTAAAGTGCTATACATATTCCTTCTGCTTGTAGCATTTGTTTTATTTGTTTTTGAGTCATACCTATGCTGTTTAGAAGTTTAAATTCTGCTTTTCTACTTATGATACTTGTCATAGTTGTATTTATTAGGTTCAATAGACCTATCAATGATACTATCGCTATCAGAACCCCTCCCACAACTGTGTATGTTCTTTTGAGTGAATCAAATGTCTCAATGTATTTTTTCTTTGATTTGTAGTCTAATTGCGGGTTTATGTCATTTGTGAATTCTTCTAGCCACGAGTCAAATTCTGATATATATTCATTTTCAACATCGAATATATAGCTCATTACAAGTGGTTTTTCTATTTTATACTCGTAATCTTTTTGAGCAGACATCACTATTTGTTCAAAGCCTTCATAAGAAAGTATGAGGTCTACGCTGTGACTAAATGAGTATCTACTAGTCATAACATGTGGCATATCTGCTATTGCCATGACCTCTATCGCTCTTCCTTCTAATGTGATTTTGTCTCCAACATCGTAAAATGATCTTGAATCATTTGCATCAGTAAAGTAAGGACTGAGTATTGCGTAGTTTCCTGTATTGAATCTCGCTATGTCTATGTTTCCCTTTGTCACTTTTAACTTTTCTATCAATTTCTGATCTATACCGTACGTTTGAAATAATATATCTCCATCTTCTCTCATTTTTTCATATGAATATTTCATTTCTGGATCTCTCTCAGATATGAATTCATCTGTTATTATGCCTTGTATATGTTTCTTCCCGATATCATTTAATGTATGTGGCAAATTAAAATAGTATACCTTAGAACCTGATTTAAATCCTTCTTTAGATTCTATTTCTTTAATTTGACTATCACTAAGAGCTATGCTCTCATCATCTCCTCTAAAGTCACTTGAAAAATACTTTGCGTGACCTATTTGATAATCTGAAATCACATCTTTTTTTAGATATTTATCCATGTCAAATCCATTTACTATGGCATGTACTGAATTTAATAGTATGAGGCTTAGACTTAAAGATGCTATCACTACTAGTGTTTTATTTCGGTTTCTGCCTAAGTTTGCCTGCCCCATTTGAATCGCTTTGTTCTTAGTTGGTATTTTTATCCAGCTGCTTATGTTTAAGTTCCCTGTTTTGTTCCATTTGCTAGCTTCTATAGGGCTTATTTTAGCTGCAAACTTACCTGGTTTTCTACAGCTTATCCAAACGGTAATAAGTGAAAATACAGCAGCAAATACAAATATTCTAGCATCCATAGATATACTCTGTTTGCTGACATTTAGTATAGCTATAACTCTTGGTAGTAATAGTATTCCAACTGCATATCCTGTAATCAGTCCTAGTGGAATGCCTATCGCTGATAGATAGAGAGCTTGAGTCTTTATCATTTTTTTTATTTGTTTTTGAGTAGTTCCTATGGTTTTTAACAATCCATAGAATTGTATATCTGTGGTTATAGATATCTGAAATATATTGTATATTATCAAATATCCTGTAAACATTATCAAAAGGCAAATTCCAACTATTGCTAGTATCATTTTTGCGTCGAAATTCAAACTAGTTGAAACATATGCCCAGTTTATTCCATAATCTATCTCCCTAGTGTCAAATCCGCTTTCTTCTATAATTTTTATAGTATCTCCTTCTATATCTTTCTCAGAATATAAGTTGAAGTTTAAATAGTAAAGTCCTGAGTAATCACTCATCTTTTGATGTTCTAATTGATTTATGCCTGCGAGCATCTTATCTGAGTAGTCTTTTGATACCAATACCATACTTGCCATGCTGGCCATATCTCCGTCCCAATATCCCGACAATGTAAATTCTTCGTCGTAAGTTTTATCTTCTAGTGTGTATCTAAATCTTATTTTTTCACCTATTTTAGCTTCTATTCCAAGTGCTTTCAATACTATAGTATCTGTAGCTATTTCATCTATTGATTCTGGTAATCTACCTGCTTTTGGTGTCAAAAATCCCCACTCAGCTGAGTTTTTGGTTTCGTATTGAATTTGTGTCTGTCTTTTTATAAGTTCTTCATTTTCTGCCATCGCTAGCATTCTGACATATCCATATTCTTTTATGAGTTTATGCTCCTTTAGTATATTCATCTGGTCTTCATTTAGGTATTTAAACCCTGCATGTGAGCTAGTTCCTACTCTCCTCATAGTCTCCTGCTCGAATGAATTTTTTACACTCATCGATATCGTGAATATAGATGTAAAAAGAAGTGTAGTCAGTATTATAGCAATTATTGCGAATATATTTCTACTTTTGTTTTCTTTTATATATTTCCACGTCAAGTTTCTTATAGCAAATGTGTTGTTGTTACGCATTCTTTTTCACCTCTTTTGCTTTCAAGTACCCTATGTCTGTATTTTTGTCGTCGACTATTTTTCCATCCTCTATATGTATTACTCTGTCACAAAGCTGTGCCATAGCTTCATCATGAGTTATCATTATAGTCGTTTGTGAGAATTTTTGATTTGCCATTTTAAGTAGCATCATAACCTCTTGGCTATTTTTTTGATCTAAATTTCCAGTTGGTTCATCTGCTAATATCAATGCTGGTTTCGTTGCTAATGCCCTAGCTATGGCTACTCTTTGCTGCTGTCCGCCTGAAAGTTCACTTGGCAATTTTTCTTTTTTCTCTACCATACCAAGCGTGCTAAATATATCGTTTATAAAGTCTTTGTCTTCCATTTGACCATCGAGTCCAATTGGAAGTGTTACGTTGTTCCAAGCACTAAGTACTGGAACTAAATTGTAGTTTTGAAATATGAATCCTATATTCCTTCTTCTAAATACAGTTAGTTTTTCTTCATCCAATACTCTTATGTTTTGGTTTTCTACGGTGATTTCTCCATCTGTAGGGTAGTCCAAACCGCCAAGCATATTTAAAAGTGTGGTTTTTCCAGATCCAGATGTTCCAACTACCGCTACAAATTCGCCTCTCTTTATTTTCAAATCTATTCCATCTAATGCTCTTACTTCATTTTCTCCACTACCATAGTATTTTTTTAGATCTTTCGTTTTTAATATGTATTCTGACATCTTCATCCCTCCGTATGATTTTGTATTGATTTGATTTGTTAATTAAAGTATAGATGCTTAAGCTTTCAATACCATTACAAACTTTCTTTCAGTTCTGTAAGAATGAGTGTCTTTTTAGTTTGTTTCATTTCTGAGAAATATAGAAAAACAGCTCCCAATATTTTCTTTTGATTCTATTGTGAGGTATCCGCCCTCTCTGTTTAATATGTTCTGAGTAAGATAAAGCCCTATCCCCACACCGTTTTTGTCGCGAACATTTTCCCCTCTAAAAAATCTCTTAAATATTTTGTTGTAATCTTCTTTTGCTATTCCTATTCCTTGATCTATGATATTTATTCTCGTGTATATATCGAGTTTTACCACCTCTATTTTTATTTTGGAGTTTGATGGTGAGTATTTCACGGCGTTATCTAATACATTCACTATTGCTTCTTCTGTCCATTTGTAGTCAAATACGCATTCTATATCACCGCTCTCTGCAAATTCTATATCTATGTTTTTTGCATTCGCATCTGAATAAACCATTCCTATAGTTGACGCTATTAATAGTTTCACTTTTCTCTTTTTAGCAGCTAATTCTATCATTCCAGATTCGAGTCTAGATGCTTTTATGAGGTTTTTCACAAGCCAATCTATCTTTTCACTCTGCAGTTTTATCCTATCTACGAATTCTTCCCTATCTTCTGTAGTTATATTTTCATCGCCTATTAGTTCTGCATACAAACTGATATTTGCAAGTGGT
This sequence comes from Tissierellales bacterium, assembly GCA_025210965.1. Lineage (NCBI taxonomy): Bacteria > Bacillati > Bacillota > Tissierellia > Tissierellales > Tissierellales bacterium. Next base: position 2,881 of record JAOAQY010000134.1, on the reverse strand, counting down.
GTTTTGAGCTGATGTGAGATATCACTTATCATAGTTTTGATAGAATCTCTTTCTCTCTCTATTTCCGATCTCTCATTCTCCATTTGATTTATAATTCTATGTACTTGATGGGCTAGTTTTGATTCTAGTGTGTCTAGTAATAAAAGTTCTCTATCATATTCTTCTTTAGATATTAATTTTTCTAGTAGGACGCTTATATCTACTATTGATTGTCTATATTTTTTAATTTTAAGTATAAAAAAACCGATGCTCACTATCAGAGTCATCAGTCCTACTGCTAATATTGTTTTATCGCCCATTTCTAAGTCCCCCATTTTAGTTATTTCTCTACCCACATATATCCCATACCCCTTATAGTTTTTATGTACTCTGGTTTGGATGGGCTTTTCTCTATTTTCTGTCTGAGCCTTCTGATATTTACAGCAAGTGTATTGTCGTCTACAAATTGCCCATCATTATCCCATAGTCTATCGAGTATTTGATCTCTTATAAGTACTTGATTCGCATTCTCTAAGAAGTATTTCAATAGTTTGTATTCTGTCGAACTCAAATTTACGGGTTCGTTTCTCAAATACACGCACATTTTTTTTGTATCCATCTTTACCAAACCTGATTTCAAAATACTTTCATTCTCTTCGTCTGTCATAACTTCTCTAGATGATCTTTCAAGCCATTTTTCTACTTTTAGTTTCAGAACTGCTATAGAAAATGGTTTTGTTATATAATCATCAGCTCCACTTTCAAGACCTACAATCTCATCTAGCTCTAAATCTTTAGCAGTAAGCATGAGTATCGGCACGTCACTCTCTTCCCTCACTCTTTGACAAAATGAAATTCCATCTCCATCGGGTAGGTTTCTATCAAGTAGCATAATATCTATGTCTATATCATTATCTCTAAGCTCTGTCCATTTACTGATCGCTTGGTTTATACTATTGGCATACTCGACCTCATGTCCGTCTTTGCTAAATGTGTATCCTATTCCCCTGCTAAGCCCTTCATCATCTTCTAGTATAAATATTCTACCCATTCTCTCCTCTCCCCTGTCAGATGCTCGTATTTTTATCTAACCTAGTTTTATATAAATTAGTTTTATATAAATTAGTTTTATATTCACCAGCATTTAAATTATTTTTTCTTGCTGTTTATCTTACTACTTATCATCAAACCACAAATATCCCATCCCCCGTATGGTTTTGATTTTTGTAGGTCTTGATGGATTTTTTTCTACTTTTTGTCTGAGTCTTCTGATATTAACAGCTACAGTGTTTGTCTCTAATGTTTTGTCTTCCTTTGTTTTTAGTGCATCCAAAATCTGTTGTTTCACTAGTATTTGGTTTTTGTTCTCCATGAAGTATTTTAGAAGTTTGTATTCATTAGCTCTCAGCTCTAGTAACTTCCCCTCATCCCATGCAAGGTTTTTTTCTGTATCTATTTTTATCCCTCTTGATTCTATAAATTTGGATTTTTCAGAGATTTTTTCTGTTATATTCCCCCTGCTAGAATCCAAGCGCCTACAGACTTGTTCTACTATATTTTTTTCTTTATTTTCTTGAAGTTTACCCATTTTCTTGATCCACTTCATAGCTCTTTTTCGAATCATATCTGCTGAAAGTGGACTTGTTACGAAATCTATTGTGAGCTTGTCAAGTTCAGATGTGCACGTAACATCTGGCTCAACTTCAGATACTGCCAATATCGGAATATTGCTTTGTCTTCTGATTCTCGTCCCAAATTTTACTACTACTTCGTTTATTCTGCTTCTCTCTATCAATATTATATCTACGGGATTTTCACTATTGAGATTTTTCGCCCATATTTTCCATCCGTCTTCAAGTGTTTTTATCGTAGTTATGATATTATCTTCTTTCGAAAATAGTTCTTCTAATTTATCTGTGTATTGTATTTCTTTTATTATAAGTATATGTGACATTTTTTCTTTCCTTTTTTTATTTATTGTAAATCGTTATTCCAACTCTATCTATGTGATCAAGTAACTCTGTATTTTGTATTTGTGAGTAGATTATGCAGTCAATTTTATATGGTAAATATAGTTCATCTAGTTTGGCTATTACTGTCATCAATAACGAAAAATTAAACTTCTTTCCTCTAATCGCTAGGTCTATATCAGAACCCTTTTTATAGTTGCCTTTCGCTCTAGATCCAAATACTATGGCAGATTCAATTTCATCAAATGATTTCAAAACATCAATAATATTATTCAATTCGTAATTTTTAATACCTATATCCATCTATTTTTCCCCATCTAAAATTTTTTGCATAGTCTTTTCGAATTTTTTCATCTCATCAAAATATTTCTGATCAATTATAGCTATAATTTCATCTGCTATTTTCATATCATAAACATGACTGGTCATATTTCTACTATTTATCATCTCCATCCAAAGTCCACCATCTTCTACTAATCCATAAGAAAATGCTGTTCTCGCTGCATCCCTAGAACCATATATTTCATTATTTCCTCTATATTCTAAAAAATCTTTCATTGTTTTCCAAGCCAATTCATGAGTAAATTCAAAGGCCTGTATAAATCCTTGTTTCTCAAGATTCGAAAGATTTCTTTCATTAGACAATACTATCGCTTCTTCTAGCTGCAAAAGTGCACGTTTATAACTATTATATCTCTGCATCCACCTTATATCTTGATTCATCTTTTTTAGACCTCACTTTCTTCGCAATTTATTTTTTATTCCATCCACTTAATTATACCATTTAATTTAGTTCAGGTGAACTTGTAAGCATTAATCACAAATGTTTCACACATGTCTGTTTGGGTATTTACTTGGTAATTAATGTATTTACAGGGGTGATTTTGTGTTTAAATACTTCTTCCAAAAGAAACATGAATCGTGCAATCATT
>JAOAQY010000133.1 GCA_025210965.1 Tissierellales bacterium | reverse complement strand
TTCCTCTTCTAAACTAAGTCGTCAAAAGGAAAAAGAACTAGAGCGCCAAATAAGAAGTTTATCTCGAAAATTAGAACAAACTGAAACAGAAATAGCTGAATGTGAAGCATTGATTGAGGATTTAAATACATCGCTTTGTTCGCCTGACGTTTATAGCGATCATGAAAAGAGTCTGAAACTCAATGAAGATTTAGAATTAGCAAATCAAAAGTTAGAAATGCTTTATTCTACTTGGGAAAATATTCAAGAGGAATTGCTTGAATTGCAATAGCAAAAAGGTTATCAAATATTTTAATTATTTGATAACCTTTTTTGATTGCCATTATAGTCATAATTACCCTATTATAATTATTTTCCACTTTTTTAATATAATTTAATCTTGATGTATTATAATAGTATATAATTATACTTACTCAATTCTAGGAGGCGGCTATGCACAAAATATATATAGTAGAAGACGAAGAAAAGATAAAAAAAATAATGGCAGATGCCATATCTAAATGGGGATTTGAAGTCAAAACTGTTGAAAATTTCGATAACATACTGAATGAATTCATAGATTTTGACCCACATTTGGTTTTATTAGATATAAACCTCCCTTCATTCGATGGCTTTTATTGGTGCCAAAAAATAAGAAGCATATCAAAAGTTCCAATAATATTTATATCTTCTAGAAATGGAAATATGGATATTGTTATGGCTATGAACATGGGCGGAGATGATTTTATACAAAAGCCATTTTCACTAGATGTTTTGACTGCAAAGATAAATGCGATACTTAGACGAACTTATTCTTATACAAATATTGAATCTAGTATCCTCGAATACAAAGATGCTGTACTAAATCTAAAGGATAATACTCTAATGTACAACGACTCTCACATAGAACTTACAAAAAATGAATTTCAAATTCTTTATCTTCTGATGAAACATAATGGAGAAATTGTATCTCGAGATGATATAATACGCAGTTTGTGGGATGATGAAGCTTTTGTCGATGACAATACGCTTACGGTAAATATAAATCGACTTAGGAAAAAATTAAAAGAAATCGGTCTGGAACATTTAATTCAAACGAAGAAAGGAAAGGGATATATTTTACAATGAAATTTAGATACTATCTATGGAATCAGAAATATTTTTTGTTATTTTACTTTATACTCATGGCCTTTATATCTAGCATAATATACTTAGATTCTAGGGTTCATGTTTTTATTACAAACCTAATATATCTAAATGGAGTATCTCTTTTTCTTCTAATAATCTATCTTTTAGGTGATTTTTTTAGAAAAAAACGTGACTTCAATAGTTTTAAAAGGGCTATCGAAGTTGACCAGCTTCCCTATCCTAATTCGAAGGAACAAGAACTTTATTTCGAGCTGATTGATCAAGTTCTACAGAGTAAACATGTACTTTATGCAGATTATATAAATAAGCGAAAAGAACAAGCTGATTTCACTCAAACATGGGTTCATGAGATAAAAACACCCATAGCTACTCTAAACTTGATGCTAGAAGTATATGAAATGGAATCCGAACTTAAGACTAGCCTAATAGAAGAAGTTGATAAAATAGAAAATTACGTCGACCAAGCTCTATATCTATCTAGGACAGAAGATTTTGCAAAGGATTATATAATTCAGGATTACAATTTAAATACTATAATAAAGGACATTGTGAAAAAAAATAAGCAAATATTTATTGGCAAACACATATCTTTGAATTTAGACAATTTAGATCATACAATAAAAACAGATTCAAAGTGGTTAGATTTTATAGTAAATCAAATTCTAGGCAATTCTCTTAAGTATACAGCAAATGGAGGTCATATAGATATATATGGAGTAAATATCGAAAGAGGCATTGAACTTCATATAAAAGATTCAGGTATTGGTATATCAACTGAAGACCTTCCAAGGATATTTGATCAAGGTTTTACTGGCAACACAGGTAGAAATTACAAGAAATCAACTGGTATTGGTCTTTACTTATCTAATGAATTATGTAATAAACTAGGGCATAAACTAAGTGCAGACTCGAAAATAAACTCATATACAGACATTTGCATCTTCTTCCCCAAGTTATACGACGACCTAAAAGCCTTCGCAAGCGATTAATAGACTACTACATTATTGCAAGCTTTGTTTTTCTTTTTTTAGGAAAAGCTAAAATATGATCATAACAATATTGTACGTTTTAGCTTTTCTTTTTTAGGAAAAGCTAAAATATCATCATAACATTATTGTAAGTTTTGTTTTTCTTTTGTTAGGAAAAGCGATGGCTACAGTGTTTGAATTTTTGTAAAATAGTCTCATAAGGATTACTATTTATTCGAAGGAGGATTTTAAATGACTTGTGTTTTAAAAGCTCAAAATTTAAAAAAAGTATATGGCAGTAAGTTCAATCTTTACACTGCTCTCGATGATATCAGCTTAGAAATTGATAGAGGTGAATTTGTTGGAATAATGGGACCAAGTGGTGCTGGTAAAACAACTCTTTTAAATATTATTTCTACAATAGATAAACCTACGTCCGGAAGAGTTTCTATAGATGGTGATGAAATAGTTAGTTTGAATGAAAAAAAATTGTCTGATTTTAGAAAAAACAAATTAGGTTTTATATTTCAAGATTTCAACCTTCTAGATACATTGACAGTTCGTGAAAATATAGTGCTTCCACTTGCATTATCTAAAGTAAATCATAAAACTATTAATCAAAAAGTTGATCAGATATCAGCTAGCCTCGGCATAAATGATTTGCTAAATAAGTATCCATATGAAATATCTGGCGGGGAAAAACAAAGAACAGCAGCTGCTAGAGCTATCATAAATACACCTAAGCTAATACTAGCTGACGAACCTACTGGCGCTTTAGATTCTAAGTCATCTGCTGATTTACTTCAATGTATGAGTGACTTAAATGAGCAAGAAGCCGCAACTATAATGATGGTTACACACGATGCATTTGCTGCGAGTTATTGTAAGCGAATACTTTTTATAAAAGACGGCAGAATCTATACGGAAATCGTCAGAGGTGGAGATAGAAAAGAGTTTTT
>JAOAQY010000132.1 GCA_025210965.1 Tissierellales bacterium | reverse complement strand
GGTTATTAGTATATTATATATTAGTTAGAATTCAAATAAGAAAACATCCTGAATGGCAAAAGGATGTAGACGAAAATTTTAAAAAATTGTTAAGCGATAATTTTTTAAATCAAAGTGAAGAACTTTTAAAAAGTGAGATAAGCTATTGTGAAAAAACTGCTAGCGATTTAGAATTTAGAAATACTAAAGGATTCGCTTTTATAGGTGTATTGTTAGTGGGGGTATGGAATAAAACTATAGGCATGCTGAATGTGAAAGAGGCAAAAGATATTGTATTTTTAGTTTTTGCAGCTATTGCAGTTGGTTTGTTTGCATGTTTATTAGCTAGATTCATTGAGTATTGTTTGAAAGCTATGCTTAATTTCGATGTCAAAGAATACAGAGAGTTTGCACAAAAATTGGAAGAAGTTTACTATGAACTACAATATAAAAAAGCAGTTCCAACCAAACCCAAAGCTCCCGACTTCACCCCCTTTCCAACCCACCCATTCAAATGGCGTTACACCGCCACAAAAGGTCTAGAACTAAAACTAAAAAATAAAGCAAAAGAAAGTTTAACGATATCTTTCAATGAGTCGGAACTGAATATACTATTTGCTCATATTTTGAGAAAGCAGCCGGTTGATCTAGCAAATGAAAAGAGAAAATTAGAAGATGGAGAGTATACAGAAGGTATAGGATATTTCATAAAAGACATTCTAAATAAAGAAGAATCTATAAAGGTTACTAAATATTTAGTGGCATTATTAGAATCGAAACGCATCATAGAAACCAATGGAAATCACAAAAAAATCAAAATATCTCTAGATACACAGGTTTTTAACTGGCAAAAGATTTTTTAAATATCAAATGACTTGAAATGTTCTCATCATACACAGAACGTTTCAAGTCATTATTTTATTTCTTCTAATCCTGCCCCCATCCTCAAAGTAAACTAATAACATCCGTGAAAAAGTTACTAGTTTACTAATTCCAAAAGTAACAGAAAATGAATATTGATTTTAACTTCATTGTAATAGATTAAATTTTTATAGAACCCTTGTGAGAAATTTTCTCACAAGGGTTGCTTAAATTCATTAAAACATTATATAATTGGGTATAATATAAAAAAACATGCACGAAATTCACAACTACTAAATTAAAATGGGGGAAATAAAATGTTAGTACAATTTAATTTTGGTAATTATAGATCATATAAAGATGAAGTATCAATAAGTTTAGAAACTACTAAAATAACAGGACTAGAAGAAAATATTATAAATATTGAAGGGCAAGATAAACTTTTGAAATCAGCTGCAATATACGGGACAAATGCTAGTGGAAAAACAAATATCATAAAGGCTTTTGAAAAAATGAGGGATATTGTAATGTATTCGGTGATTTTTGATAAAGAACATGGTTATATTAATTTAGAGCCCTTTGCATTAGATGCAAAGAGTAAAGGTGAGCCTACTTTATTTGAAGTTTTTATAAAGTTTAATGGCGAAGAATATCAATATGGATTTAAATATTTTGATCGTAATGTAGTAGAAGAATGGCTAAATAAGAGAAGTCAATCAGAGAAGAAACTAGTATATGATGAATTGTTTTATAGACATGGAAGTAAGGTGGAATTTAAAAATAATGATCATAAAGAATTATTTGATTCTTTGATGGAAAATTCTGATGATTTGATGAATGAATCAAGGCTGATTTTAAGTGTTTTTGGAAGAGTTATTGGCGTAAAAGAATATAAAGATGTTTTGAATTGGTTTAAAAATGCAGAGGTTTTAAATTACGGGGAATTATTAGAAGAAGCATCAATTTATATTGAAGATAAAAATAAGCTTTTTTCTACCGAAAAGGAAAAGCAGTCATTGCTAAATTTTTTAAACAATATGAATATCGATATTTGTGATTTTGAAATCAGACAGACGGCAAGCGGAGATAATCCTAAATATACTACAGATGTGAAACGTAAAAATGATATAACTGGTGAGATAGAGACGTTTTCTATATTTGATGAATCAAGTGGTACTTTGAAATTAATTAGTATGTTTCAAAAAATTCACAACGTTTTTGAAAAGAGAAGTATAATTTTTATTGATGAGTTAGATGCAAAATTACATCCATATTTGAGTAGATATATTATCAAGTTATTTAATAATGAGGACAATAATTGTGCGCAGTTAATTTATACAACTCATGATACTACAACTTTAAAAAATGATATTTTAAGACGTGACCAAATTTGGTTTGTTGAGGTTGATGAAAATAAATCTTCTCAGGTATATTCTTTAGCCGAATTTATAACTGATGACAATAAAAAGGTTAGAAAAGATGCTAGCTATGATAAAGATTACTTGAAAGGACAATATGGAGCAGTACCTAATCTCAAAGAAATGAGTATAATTTCAACTGGTGGTGATTCTTGTGGGAAGTGATGATATTTTTAAAAAAAGACGTGCAGAACGAACAAAGAGGAAAGAATCGATTAGAGAAAAAAATCCATTAAAATATTTAATTGTATGCGAAGGTGCTAGAACAGAACCCCTCTATTTTGAAGAAATAAAGAGAAGAATAGCTGATAAATATGAAGCGCAGCGAGTTAATGATTATGTTACTCTAGAAATAGAAGGAACTGGGCGCAATACAATTGATTTAGTTGATTGGACAATAAAGAAAATGAAAGCAGTAAGTATTCCTTATGGAGAGGTTTGGGCTGTTTTTGATAGAGATTCATTTCCAGCACATAATTTTGATAATGCTATACACAAAGCTGAAGCTAATGGAATTAAGGTAGCATGGTCGAATGAAGCAATAGAATTATGGTTTTTACTTCATTTTGAATATTTGAATACAGGAATAGACAGGAAACAATATATAGATAAATTAAATGAAGAGTTTGATAAGTGTGGAATTGGAAAGTATGAAAAAAATAGACCGGATATTTATTCAATGTTAGAAAAAAATGGAGATAAGTATGAAGCTAGAAAAAGGGCAGAACGATTATTAGAAACACACGGTGAAAGAGCATATCATGATAAACATCCTGCTACAACAGTGCATTTATTAATGCAAGAATTAGAAGCTATACTTGATAGTTAAAAAGTAACAAAATTCAATTATTGCAAATCTACAAAACTTCCCACTACAAATCTCTTTCACAATATAGTAAAATATAAATATGGCAGAGAACGGTTTCAATCAGTAGTTTGTGAGACTTTTGTCAAACAATCAAACACATTTAAAAGGAGAAATT
>JAOAQY010000131.1 GCA_025210965.1 Tissierellales bacterium | reverse complement strand
CGATTGGTTAGAAACTCTGTTCGGTCTTTTGAAGCTTTTAGGAAAGTGGCGTTTGGAATAATAAATATCTTATGGTAAAATTAGCCTTAACGGATAATTTTTAAATGTTGTAAACTTAAAATAACTATTTATTATTTGGAGCAAGAAATAAACTTGTTGAAGGTGAATTATTAATCATGAAAGACGTAAAAAGATTACCATGGCATAATCATAAATCGGCAGATTTCGAAAAAATATGTGCCATATTTTTAAGTAAAAAATACAATATGAATTTTCAGGCGACAAGTATCGTTAATGATGGTGGTATAGACGTTATTGCAGTAGGTTCTGAATCTGAACGATTAACTGATTATTGGGTAGAGTGCAAACATTGGAAACGTGATATTGATTTAGATGCTATAGGAAAAAATGCAATCTTAGCATACATAAAAGACTCAAAATATGTCATATTTTTTTCTACATCAAGAATAAGACCCAATACAAAAAGATATCTTAATGAATTTTTTGAGACTAAGGGTTTAAAACCTGATTTTTATGATGGTCAAAAGCTTGATTATGAAATAATTAAATTTCCCTCAATTTTAAGAAAATATTTTAAAAATTTTTCTTTAACAACTAATAACGATAACCAGTATGGTTTTTTTTATGAAGCGATCATTAGTGAATTTAGAGACCATTCTGAACTTAGAACAATAAATGCTAAATCAGATAGCATTTTTAAACTTAAAAGAGGAAATACATTTTTTTTAAATATACTCTTTTCAGTGGATAATAAGATTGTAAGAAAAGTGGATTATGTAGTTGGTAACAATGATGAGTTTAATATTTATCCTAAAAATGAATCGATTCATATTAATAAAGAATCAAGTTCCTACTCACTTATTATTGAATTTACTTGCTTTTCATCTGAAAACGAAATAAAATTACCCCCAATTTTTCTTGAATTGATAGATGAAAAGTCTAATAAAGAAAAGTGCATTATTGAAATAGGAAAAATTGACCAGTCTGGCGTTAAAGAACCTGCCTACTTCGGAAATTTAACATCTTACCTTTCTGATAAAATTAATAAGATCGCTCAATTATCAAGTGATGGTTATTTTCAGCTTCTTAATATAAAAGGTATCGGTGGTGTAGGTAAAAGCAGGTTTGCAGATGAAGTTATAGATATTTGTAAAAAACAACATTTCATAATTAATGAATACAACATTTCAAGAACAAATGATACAACATTGTTAAATGAAATGTTGACGAATTTTTCTAAATTACCGCCTAAGTTACGAACACTTGAAATAAAAAAAGAAGATATAAAATCTTTTTATGAAACATCAGGTATTAAAGATGAAATTGTACTTGATATCTGTACATCTTTGGCAATTTATTCATCCACTCCCGATCATATAGATGTATATCAAGCCTACCAAATCGTAATTAAAATCATGTTTCATTTTTTGAATCAAGAAAGCCAACACAGATCTAGATTGATTGTTATAGATAATATTCAAGAGACTAATCCTAATATTTTAAAGCTAATAAATGAACTTGTTAATTTACTCGTTGGAGCAAACATAAGGCTCTTTTTAATTTTGATTGAAAATACCGAAACCATTTTGCCAAGTAACAAAGCGAGTGTTTCAACTTTTAATCGACAGTTAAAGTTTATAGAAAATGATTATCCCAATACAGTGCATAATCTAATCATCGATAAGTTTTCTATTGATGAAGCAAATTTGTTTTTAAAATCATTTATCGCTGAAAACACTCAGTATAAAGATGAATTAAAGCTAATTGTAGAAAAAGTTGGTACAAAACCATATGATTTATATTCAGCAATTATCTTATTAGAGCAATTAGGCATTCTAGAACTCAAACGTAGGAACCAATGGGAAATTGTTGATTACAGAGATTTAACTTTAACTCTAAATGATAAGAAAAATGTATTTCGAAATACCGTTAAATCTAGAATTGAATATTTTAACTACATTGATGGAATGAAAATAAAGCTAGATGCTCTATTAAAATTTATGAAGATATTCAACTATCATATACCATTTGAATTTGTAAAGAACTATCTTAACATTACATCTCAAGAACTTATTCAGTTTGAAAAATCCTGTATTATAAAAATTAATGATATGGGGTATATTCAGCTATATCATGATAATATTAGCTTATATTTAAATGAAAATAAAGATTCATATTATCTTCCTACAAGTAATGATTTTTTAATGATTCATAAATGGATTTCTCATACTAAACTTACAGTTGATAAACTGACTGAGTATGCACTGCGAACACAAATCTCGATTCAGTTAAATACTATAGATGAGAATATTCTATTATTTAGAGATGCTCTTCTTTTCGCTGAATCTGCTCTAAATAGTCAAGTGTTTTTACAGCTTTCGCGAAAAATAATGTTCGCATTAAATTTAACCCATTACTATTTAAAGGATATTGAGCAATATACAGAAATTGCAGCAATCATTATTAATTATATCCCTGAATATGCAAATATAGATGGTGAGCTAAATTTTTTCGAAGAAGTATATATAATACTCAATCGTTTCAAATTGAAAATAGATGGTTTAAAATACTCTAATTTTATACATCGTTATGCAAATGCATTACTTCATGCAAACAATAAACAAGAATCTTTAAAAGTATTAAAAAAGTTTTTGCGATTTAAGAATATTGTTCCCCATTATTCGTTTATTACCCATGATAGGCTAGGTGTTCTTCTTACAGAAATGGATCAAAAAGAAGAAGCGCTTGAGCACTTAAGAAAAGCTGAAGAAATAGCCCATTTAACTGAAGATAGAGAAATGAATTTGAGCATTATTAATTCAGATTTAGGTTATTATTATTTTAAAAATAATTTATCATTAGAAAAAACTATTCAATACTTTAGTGCTGCTACAACTTTAGATTTAGATGTAAATGACCATATTCAAACACGCCCGTTAGAAATAGCACATCAGAAGGCGCTTATATCAATTTTAAATAAAGATTATTTAAAGGCCGAAAATTCCCTAGATGAGGCCTATGGGCTCTCAAAGGAAGTAAATAATATATTATTACTTAAAAGAGCAATTATTCTTTATCTATCTTATTTTCATTTAATTAATGATTTTAGTGAATATGATAGATATGCAAATGAATATATAGAATTAAGTAATGCTTATGATGATAGAACATCACTCTGGAAAATATATATGCTCGAAGCAATTAGATGCACTAAAATTAATAAACTTACTCAAGCATATAATTACTACGACAAGTGTTACAAAATAATAAAAGATCATACGCTCAATCTCAGAAAACGAATTGTAATTGCCAATATCCAAACGTTCGAAAAGTTATATTTGGACAAATTGGATTCTAAAGATAAAATTCTTAGTTTGGCTGATTGGAGCAATCGAATTAAGATTGATGAAGTTACGTATTTAAATGATACACAATACGCCTTGTTGCATTCATAATTATAAACAAACTTCTTTCATTTTATTATTTACGTTTTTTACAATATTTCCATGTATATCTATTACGATATCATTATTATTATTACGATTAGAAAACCAAAAGTGATTATTTTTTATCACTCTAAAGTCATTGACTAAGTAAATGAACGGGAGCTGGTATCGACATATATCTGGTGACAAGTAATCATTTATAAATAAAGTACCATTTTTATTATGTCGCATTTTAGTTGTTTTTATTGATTTATTATTCATGATTTTTTTTATGATACTTGTATAGAGTGATGAGTTTGGTGTATTTGTAAAATCAAAAATCATGAGATCCGAAGAAATATGTTGTGGTAGGTTTTTAATTTGAGTTTCAAAAAAATCAATGCCTTTGTTCTCTAATTGTTGGGTCCACTTACTAAAAAACAAGGCTTTAGCATGTGCGTGAAAAGAATGTCGAATAGTTCCTGATACAGTTCCTCTATGGTACACAACGCATTTTGTTGACACATAGTTTTTATAACCGAGTGCATTTAATTTCATAGCCAAATCAAGATCTAAGTATGCGTTATACATTTCAGCATCAAAACAGTTCACTTGAACGAATAAAGATTTTTTTATTAGTAATACACCAGACGGAACCAGTTGGCATTCAAGGTCATATTCACAATAAGAATGGGCGATTGATGAACCTAAAAAAGGTTTAATAATCTCTGTATCCGAATTCAGAAGTCCATAATAAAGAAGTGTCGAATCTGTCATATTGTAAATTTTTGCACCTACACAACCAACATTTTCAAAGCGTTCATACGTTGCATATAACTCATTTAACCAGTTGCTAGAAACCATAATATCTGAATCCATTAAAATAATAAACTCTGTACTGATAAATTTGCTTGCGTAGTTTATAGCGCCACCATAGCCCTTATTTGTATTAACATTCTTTATGGTTAAATCAAACAAGAAGTCTTTTGCTGAAATGAGTGTATCAAGTTTTACTTCATCATTATCATTAACAATAAGAACATTGAAATTAGTATTCTCATGATAAAATTGGTTAATTTGTTCGAGACATGCTTTTAATATATTTAATTTTTCATAGTATGTTATCAGTATAGTATACAAGTTAATCCATCCTTTTCTAATAAGTTGTTGGTAGATGTCATAAAATATAAAACCTCCAAATAATAAATAGTTATTT
>JAOAQY010000130.1 GCA_025210965.1 Tissierellales bacterium | reverse complement strand
TCAAGAAGTACCTCTCCTATTGATTTATCAAAAGGTTTTTCTACATCATTTAAATCTACATTTGCAATTTCTATTATTTTTCTAACCAATGAAAAACCATTGCTGTGAACTCCACTAGACGGAACTGCTATGATTTGATCTCCGCTAGATACCTTTTCTCCTGTAATAATCTTTGATTTGTCAACTACTCCTACTGAAAATCCTGCTAGATCATATTCTCCATCCGAATAAAATCCTGGCATTTCCGCTGTTTCTCCTCCAATTAGAGCACTACCCGAATCCATACATCCTCTTGCAATACCAGCAACAATTTGCTCTGCTTTTTCTGGGTCTAGATGCCCTGTTGCAAGGTAATCCAAGAAGAACAGTGGTTTTGCACCATGACATATTATGTCGTTTACGCACATAGCAACGCAATCTATTCCTATGGTATCGTGTTTATCTAGATCAAATGCTAATTTTAACTTAGTACCTACTCCATCAGTTCCTGAAACGAGAACCGGTTCATTTCCTCCCTCATTTCCAAGGGCATAAAGTCCTCCGAAATTACCTAAATCCGTAAGAACACTTTGATTAAATGTCTTTTTAACATGACGTTTCATTCTAGCAACGGCTTCATAACCTGCTTCTACGTCTACCCCTGCTGATTTATAATTTAATGTAGTTTCCTTCATTAGTTTTCCTCTTTTCCATTTTTTCTATCCCTTGGTACTTCCATGGGATAATCCCCATCAAAACAAGCTGTACAAAAACCTTTTTTCTTTCCAGTAGCTTTTATAAGACCATCAAGACTAATATAATGTAAACTATCTGCACCGATACTATCTCTAATCTCATCTATTGTCTGATTTGCTGCGATAAGATATTCTCTATATGGAGTGTCTATGCCAAAATGGCACGAATACGCTACCGGTGGTGAACTAACCATAAAGTGAACTTCCTTTGCTCCAGCTCTTCTAAGCAACTCGACTATTCTCTTACTTGTCGTTCCTCTAACGATAGAATCATCTATCATTATAACTCTCTTTCCAGCAACAGTCTCCTTAAGTGCATTTAACTTTATTTTCACGCCTTGTTCTCTAAGTGCTTGATTTGGCTGTATAAATGTTCTTCCAATATATCTATTTTTTATAAGTCCAACACTATAAGGTATTCCAGAAGCCTCCGCGTAACCTATAGCCGCTGGTATTCCC
Source organism: Tissierellales bacterium (assembly GCA_025210965.1). Lineage (NCBI taxonomy): Bacteria > Bacillati > Bacillota > Tissierellia > Tissierellales > Tissierellales bacterium. The sequence continues at coordinate 5,907 of JAOAQY010000130.1, read as the reverse complement.
GAATCTGGCACCGCTATAACTACATCTGCATCAACCTTAGCCTCTTTTGCAAGAATCTTACCAGCATTTACTCTCGACTCATACACGCTAGTCCCGTCCATACGACTATCTGGTCTAGCAAAATATATTAGCTCAAATAAGCAAAGATGTTTTTTGCACCATTTGTCACTCTTAAAACTTTCTACTCCATCTTCAGTTATAACTACTATCTCTCCTGGCTCTACATCTCTAACAAATTCTGCTCCTATTGTATCTAGTGCACAGCTCTCAGAAGATAGAACATAACCAGTCTCTGTTTGGCCTAGACAAAGAGGTCTAAGTCCAAAAGGATCTCTAGCTCCAATCAATTGATTTCCAGTAGTTATAACTAGTGCATATGCCCCTTTTAGAAGTTCCATCACTTGCTTTAGTGCTGGAACCATACCATTTTTTGCATATCTTGCAAGCATATTGACTATAACTTCGGTATCTATAGAACTCTGAAAAACAACACCATCATCTTCTAATATTTCTCTAAGCGTATCAGAATTCACCAAATTTCCATTGTGAGCAAGTCCTATGTGCCCCTGTCTATAATTTACTACAAGTGGCTGTGCATTTGCTATTAAACTATCTCCAGTCGTTGAATATCTCACGTGACCTATAGTCATAGGTCCTTTCAATCCTGCCAATATTTCATCGTCAAATACCTCTGGCACAAGTCCCATATCCTTGTGATAGTTGATAATTCCACCTTGATTAACAGCTATACCTGCGCTCTCTTGGCCTCTATGCTGAAGTGCATAGAGACCATAGTAAGCATATTCAGCTGCATTTTCGTCACTGTCATAAACTCCAATAACGCCGCATTCCTCATGCAATTGATCTTCCTCTAGATACATCATGAACCTACTCTCCTATTCTCGAAAATACTTCTCTATAGTGCTCTATTACTCCACCTAAATCTCTTCTAAATCTATCCTTATCTAATTTTTCACCTGTAGTCTTATCCCAAAATCTACAAGTATCTGGTGAAATCTCATCTGCCAACAAAATCTCATCTTCATATCTACCAAACTCAAGTTTAAAATCTATAAGCCTTACATTTCTCTCATCAAAAAATGCCTTTAGCAATTCATTTACCTTAAATGTCATAGTTCTAATTGTAGCTAAATCCTCTTTTGTTGCAAGTTCTAATGCATATATCTGATCGTCATTTATCATAGGATCACCTAAGTCGTCATTCTTGTAGCAAAATTCAAGTATAGGCTGCTTCAATTCTCTTCCTTCCTCTATTCCAAATCTCTTGCAAAATGAACCAGCTGCTACATTTCGAACTATAACTTCAAGTGGTAGTATTTCAACTGCCTTCACAATAGTTTCTCTCTCACTTATCTCTTTTACGAAATGAGTCTTGATTCCCTCTTTTTCAAGCATTTTGAATAAGAAATTGCTCATCTGATTGTTTATCTGACCCTTACCCTCTATAGTTCCCTTTTTAACTCCATTGAATGCTGTTGCATCATCTTTATAATCAACTATATATTCATTTTCAATATCTGTCTTATAAACTTTCTTTGCCTTTCCTTCATACAATAATTCTTTTTTCATCTTAACTTCCTCCTCAAACTTTTGCTAGTGTACACTATTACATTTCTAAATTTTTCATTATATTTCTTGCGCTAAAACGTCTAATCTCATTTCTTCTTTGTGTGCTTCTAATTTTGATGTCAATATACTGTATTTAAGACTCATAATCTGAGCTGCTAGTATAGCTGCATTTTCTGCCCCATTTATAGCTACTGTAGCTACCGGAACCCCTTTAGGCATCTGTACTATAGAAAGTAACGAATCCATTCCATCTAGTGTAGATGATTTAATTGGAAGACCTATAATAGGTAGAGTAGTCACTGCTGCGAGTACTCCTGGCAAATGAGCTGCTTTCCCTGCCGCCGCTATGATTAAATCAAATCCATTCTTCTGAGCATTTCTTGAAAAGTCAAGTGCTTCCTCCGGTGTTCTGTGAGCTGACAATATCCTAGCTTCGTAATCAATCCCAAATTTCTTCAATAATTCAAATGTTTTTTCTACTATAGGAAGATCAGTCTTGCTTCCCATTACAATGGCTACTTTCATTATTTTCATCCCTCCAATTATTTGTAATATGATATCCCTGCTGTAAATAAATCTTGTTTCTTGTTACCTGGTATATTTTTCAAAAGTCCCTCTTCATAGCGCTCACTATGACCCATTTTGCCAAGTATTCTGCCATCTGGACTTATGATTCCCTCTATAGCTTCTGTAGATCCATTTGGATTATCTACTCCACTTTTCTGTGGATTTCCATTAGCATCTACATATTGAGTAATAATTTGTCCCTTATCTTTTAATGTTTTGACCCACTCTTCATTTGCAAAAAATCTTCCCTCACCGTGTGATATAGCTATATTGTGAATATCTCCTATATTTACATTTGCCATCCATGGTGAATTTACTGATGTAATTTTAGTTTTTGAAACTCTAGCCACATGTCTATTTATAGCATTAAATGTCAGTGTTGGCGCATCTTCCTCCAATGTTCTTATCTCACCGTATGGAAGCAGTCCCAATTTTACAAGAGCTTGAAAACCATTACAAATACCAATCATCAATCCATCCTCTTCTTTTATGTGATTCATAAGTCTCTCAGCTAATTTCGGATGTCTAAATATAGCTGCTATAAATTTTCCAGAACCCTCTGGTTCATCCCCAGCACTAAAACCTCCAGGAATAGCTATTATCTGACTTTGCTTTATACTATCTGCAAGAGCTTCTATCGACGCATTTAACTCTTCCTTGCTTCTATTTCTAAATACCAAAATTTCGGTATCTCCGCCTGCCATTTCAAATTTTCTAGATATATCGTACTCACAATTTGTTCCTGGAAAAACTGGAATCAAAACTCTAGGTTTTACTTTTTTTATTATGGATGCTCTAAATTCCTTCTTATCGGAAGTCAAATCTAATGCTGGCTCACTCTTTTCATCATGAGCCTTAAACACATCTTCTAATGGTTTTCTCCATCTATTTTTTATATCATGTATTTTTACTGCTTCATCTGCCACTTTTATTATCTTTTCTGATGTAGTTTTTCCCAATAATTTGAGTCCATGCTTCTGAACAAACTCATCAGATATATCACCAATCTTAGTTTCAAACACTATACTTCCATAAGCCACTTCAAACCAATCATTATTTTCTCCACTTTCTAACTCAGCTCCTATTTCATTTCCAAAACTCATAGTAGCTAGACTTGGCAATACTCCAGTAGAATCTATTGCTTTTGCAGCTTGTATTTTATTTATTTTTGCCAATTGATGGAACTCTTCGTAAAACAACTTTAAATTTCTATAACTTACATCTTCCAATTCATCTCTATCTGCTTTGAAATACCAAATTTCACTATTTTCTAACTTAAATTCTGGAGATACCACTTCATTTATATCTCCATGCCCAACTGCAAAACTTATAAGTGTTGGAGGTACGTCTATCTCTTCAAAACTACCTGACATACTGTCTTTTCCACCAATTGCAGCAAGTTTCATATTATGCTGGAAATGATATGCCCCCAAAAGTGCTGCCATAGGTTTTCCCCATCGTTTCTCATCTCCTCTAAGTCTTTCAAAATACTCCTGACAAGAGAGTCTTATAGTCTTATAATCACAGCCCATAGCCACAAGTTTACTAGTTGCTATAATTCCCGAGTATAGACCTCCATGAAATGGACTCCAAGATGCTAGATATGGATCATACCCATGACTCATATAACTAACCTTTTCTGTTTTTTCACCTAAAATAGGAATTCGTGCTACCATTCCGTCAACCTTGGTAGTTTGAGTTATTCCACCATATGGATTTAGTACTGTATTCATACCTATGGAACTGTCAAATTTTTCTGCCAATTCGATTTGAGATGAACCATTTAATTGCTCAAGTCTGTCATATAACTCCGCTTTCCAATCTCTGCTAACTCTAGTTTTAAAATATGACTCAGATTCTATCGCTCCGATTATGACATCAGTTTTTTGCATAACTCCATTTGTCTCCAAAAATTCTCTATCAAGCTCTACAATCCACTTATCTCTCCACTTCATTCTCATAAGCCCTGTATCTGTAATCTCTGCTACACACACCGCACTTAAATTCTCTTCTTTTGAAAGTTCTATAACTCTTTCCAAATCTTTTGCCTCTATAACTATAGCCATTCGCTCCTGTGATTCTGATATAGCGAGCTCTGTTCCATTTAGACCTTCATATTTTTTTGGTAATTTATTCAAGTCTATGTCCATGCTATCTGATAATTCTCCTATAGCTACAGATACTCCGCCTGCCCCAAAATCATTTGATCGCTTTATAAAATGTGTAAACTCAGCATTTCTAAATAATCTTTGAAGTTTTCTTTCTTCTGGTGGATTTCCTTTTTGAACTTCTGCTCCACTCTGATTAATCGAATCCACGTCATGTGCTTTCGATGAACCTGTCGCTCCACCACAGCCATCTCTTCCTGTTGCACCACCTAAAACTACTACCAAATCTCCCGAAGCTGGTTCCTCTCGTCTTACATCTTTCTTTGCAACTATTCCTATTACAGCTCCAACTTCCATTCTCTTTGCCTTAAATCCGTCGTGATAATACTCTCTAACTTCTCCTGTCGCAAGCCCTATCTGATTTCCATAACTACTATAACCATCAGCTGCCCCTGTTGTTATTTTTCTCTGAGGTAATTTACCTTTCATAGTATCTTCTATAGATTCTCTAGGATCACTACTTCCTGTCACTCTCATAGCCTGATAAACATAAGCTCTTCCTGATAGTGGATCTCTAATAGCTCCACCTAAGCAAGTTGCAGCTCCTCCAAATGGCTCTATCTCTGTTGGATGATTGTGTGTCTCATTCTTAAATTGCAATAAATACTGCTCTTCTTTTCCGTTTATTTCTATAGGAATCTCTATCGAACATGCATTGATTTCTTCTGATTTGTCTAAATTGTCAAGTTCACCAGTTTCTCTGAGTTCTTTCATTGCAAGAGTTGCTAAATCCATAAGAGTAACTGGGCGATTTTTTCTGTATTTCTTCTTTTGTTCTAAGTACGTTTCATACGCCTTTTCTTTAAGCTCAACATAATTGTCTTTCTCAAAGGCTATATTTGAAATTTCTGTGTTAAATGTCGTATGTCTACAATGATCTGACCAATAAGTATCTATCACCTTTAGCTCCGTCTCTGTTGGATCTATTCCTCTGTCTGCAAAATACTTCTGACAATGTTTCAAATCATCAAACGTCATAGCCATGCTCTGTTTTTCGTAAAATGCTTTTAATTTTTCTAAATCCCAATCTTTAAGCCCATCATATCTGCTTATATCACTTGGAATATCATAATTTTGCTCTAAGCTCTCCACCCTCTCAAGATTTGCTTCTCTTGAGTCAACTGTATTTATCAAGTAGCTTTTTATTTTTGCTAACTCTATCTCACTAAAATTGCCTCTAAGCCCTATACATTTAGCATATCTCACCTTAGCGAATTTTCCTTCAGCTATTATCTGTATGCACTGCTCTGCTGAATCGGCTCTTTGGTCGTATTGCCCTGGCAAATACTCTATAGCAAAATAGCTATTCCACTTATTTTCATCTGGATCTAATACTGTAATCTCGTCTGTATTTGGTTCTGACAAGATGTATTTCTTGATCTTTTCCCATAAATAAGGCTCAAGCTCCGCCTCCACATCATATCTATGCCAAAGTCCAACTTCTTCTAAATTCAAATGAAATAATGAATTGATTTCCTCTCTTAACTCTCTGCTTTCAACATCAAATGGTGTTTTTTTTCTGGTAAAAAATCTTTTTACTTGTTTCATCTTGCCACTCCTAACTTATATTTTTGGTAAAATT
>JAOAQY010000129.1 GCA_025210965.1 Tissierellales bacterium | reverse complement strand
CTAATGTATCGAAAGATTCGATAGTTAATGGCATATATATATCAGAAACTAGAGCTGGAGATAAATTAGATGGAGTAAATCTTGAAATTAGAGGTAGCTCTGTACTTCTTAATCCACCTAGTGATGGATGGGAATATGATAGATATTACTATATTCACGTAAATAATAATGTGAAAAGCGATGCGGGAAAATCCTTGAAAGAATCTAAAATTGTCAGATTTAAGGTAGAAAAATAGAATGTTGCAAATAAAAACAAACCAGAATTAATTAGCTGGTTTGTTTTTTTTTGACTGAATTATTTTAAAAATAATGCAAAATAATAGATTTTGTTATAAAATATAAACTATAAAACAATTCAGAAAAACTTGTAAATATTTAGAAATAGAGGATGAGTGATGTTTGTGAATCAGAATAAAATTATGAAAAAAATAGTAATGGCATTATCAATGATTTTGATTTTCAGCGGAATGAAAAGTGCAGTATTTGCAGAGAGTAGAACAGAAGATGTCAAAATCAAAAGTGTAGAGACAAATTCGTATGATGACGACTTGATGAAGTTTAAGAACTTAGGGAACAATGGAATAGCTGAAGCTACAAATTTAGAAGAGGGTCAAATAATACACTCACCATTTGGAAATATTTACAATCTAGACTACTTCGAAATAGAGCTTAGAAGATCCGGTCACATAGAGATACTTAGTTCTCAGCAATTAGGAAGTATAGAGGATTACAATGTAGTGCTAATGTCTTCTGATGTAGAGATAATAAAAGAATCCGAGATAATAACTAAAGAAAACAAGCAATTTAGGGCTATAGATATGCACGATTTAGAGCCGGGGACTTACTATATTGTAGTTGTTCCCAAGAAAAATAGAGAAACTGAATGGACATATAATCTTAGCTATTCGTTTAATCCTGAAGATTTAGTAATTGATAAATTGGAATTTGGCGATTCAAAGTATATATTGAGAGTAGGAGAAAAAATTGACTTAAAAGAAATACTCGATATAGATTTAGAGATATATGATGCGATTGATATAAGATGGAGTGGAATGGGCAGAGATGATTTGGGTTCACTTGATTCAGATGGTATATTTCAATGCGAATCAGTTGGTATAATCGAAATGACAGCAAGTTATGGAGATTTAAAGACAACGACAGATTTTATAGTAGGTAGACAAAGTGACGATATCCCGCAGAGAAGGGCTATACTGATTGGAAATACGGACTATCCAGGAGATAAACAGGACCTTAAAGGGCCTAAATACGATGTGGAAAGAATGGAAAAAATATTTTCAGAGAGTGAATTTGGAGATGCAGGAGAATTTACTTATATACAAAAATACAATGACATAACTAAATTTCAATTGGAAGATGCGATAAAATACCTATCTGATATAGTTGGACCAGAGGATATAACATATATTTATTATTCAGGGCATGGCATGAGCCACGAAAATACGAGTTATTTAAGTTTGATTGAAGGGTACGTATCTGTTGGTGAATTAAAATCATATCTAGACGAACTAGCTGGCGTAAAGGTTGTTATACTAGATTGTTGTAATTCAGGAGGGTTTATAAATAAAGCATCTAACTCTGATGACTATAGCAGTATTGAAGATGAATTAGAATCTATGGATAGAAATATAATAGAAACATTCTCAGCTACTCCAAAAGCTGGTGGATTTTTAAATGAAGGTTCTTACAAAGTTATTACAGCATCCTCTGCAAGTGAACTTTCGGTAGAGTTTACTGGTGTTCCACCATATGGACTATTTACAAAAGTGTTGGCAGATTCAAGTGGTTATTATGGAAATTATCCATCTGACTTAAATGGAGATGGTGGACTTACTCTAAGAGAAACATATGAATATATATATAATAGAATTTTGCTGAGAAATCCAACTCAGCATGCTCAAATTTATCCGGAAAATACAGATTTTGAATGGATGAGTTATAGTCCTATTAGAGATATTTCGGTTAAAGGCATTCATTTTGAAAATGAGACAAAGATAATAACCGTAGGAGATACGGGAGATACAATTGTGGAAATAGACCCACTAAATGCTACAAACGACAGTGTGTACTACTATAGTGAGGATTCTGATATATTGTCTATTACAGGTGATGGAAAGTTTCGTGCGCTGAAATCAGGTGAGACAAAAATACATGCGATAAGTATAGATGGGCTTCACGAAGCTGAACAATCGGTAGTTGTAAATGATCTATTTAATCCAGATGAAGGAATAGTATTTTATAAAGACCTTATGATAAATGACAATAAAAAAGTTTGGACAATAGATTTTAGTTCTAATGTATCGGAAGAATCTATAGTGAATGGAATATATGTATCTGAAACTAGAGAGGGAATAAAATTAAATGGAATAGAACTTGAAGTTAGGGAAAATTCAGTGTTAGTTAACCCACCTATCAGCGGATGGGATTACGACAAATATTACTATCTCCATGTTAAAGATAGCGTGAAAAGTGAAAGTGGAAGTTCATTAAGAGAATCTGAAATACTTAGATTCAGAATTCAGAGATAGCAATTCGCATATAACGTAAGTAAAAAAATAAATTTGAAAAAATTTCAAAAAAATAACATAAAAACCTTGATTCAGTTAACACTTATCATTATAATATAGATATGCATCAAGCTCCCCAAGCTTGTAGCATGGCTTTTATCCATAGGTAGGGAATGAAGTACCACTAAAAGATTAAATACCCGATATTGGCTTCGATACATCACGAGATGTATATTACCCAACTTCATTTTCTACAAAACGACTAAGGTGCTTTGAGGAGCATCTTTTTTT
>JAOAQY010000128.1 GCA_025210965.1 Tissierellales bacterium | reverse complement strand
CTTAGCCTCATCTATCACTTCGTGGTCAGCAGTAACAAATATTATCGGTATTTCAGCAGTTTCTTTGGTTTTCTTTAGCTGTTTGCATACTTCAAATCCATCCATTTGAGGCATCATTATATCAAGCAATATTAAATCTATGCTCTGCGTTTTAACTATGTCCAATGCCTTTTGTCCAGATGTTGCAAATATTACTTTGTATTCCTTTTTTAAAGTACCAACTAGAACATCGATATTTTCTTTTATATCATCAACTACTAAGATGGTATACTTATCCATATCCTTTCCTCCTTTAATCTTCTCCCCCATTTCATAAAAAATAGTTAACCTTTTTTTTAAAGTTTAAACAGTTTTTTTCACTATCAGTTAATTTATTCTTGAAAATTCCAACAAAACACTATATAAAAAGAACTTCTATCACAAAATCATTTACAATAGAAGTTCTTTATTTGCTATTTATGTTATAATGCTACCATCCCATTCTGGCTCTTTCCCAATAGAAATTATGTCCACCTAATACATAATAGCTTCCATAATAATTTTCGCTACCTTCGAAATAAACGTAATTGTCATAGTTTGGATCTATTGCAGAATATAGAATATATCCGTCATTAAACTTGCTATATCCTCTAAGAGTCATTGAGTGACCACCTATATCAGAATACAATCCCATATGTATAGGACTATCTGAATTTATCGCAGCTTTTGTTTCATCGTAAGTCAATGCCCTAGTTTCGTAAACATCTCCCATTTCCCAGTGGTCGTAAGCTTTTTTCATGTCGCTCCATCTTCCACCTCTATCTATTGGAGATCCAAATACGTATGTTGCTACTTCTTCTGCAGTTAAATTTGTATCCTTTTCATAATTGATTATAGCAGCACAAGTTGCAGCCCAGCACCATGGGTGGTTGCCTTGTAATACTATATTGACTCTCAAGTTTTTCATTTCTGTTGGTTTATCGTTATTTGATGCTTTAACTACTATTGGCATTATAGTTCTTACTGCGCTTTGAGTAACATCAATATCATTGATACTAGGCATATTTGTATCTATTTTTTTATTATCTAAAATGAGTTCCGAATGATTTTCACCAATTGCATATATATCTCCATCTTCGTCTACCCATCTAACATTCTCATTCTCTAAACTATCCAAATTTTCAGCATTACCAAGACTCATTGTCATACTCATGTGATGTCCTACTGGAACTATCCAGAAATAACCAACAACTTCTCCTCTATCATAAATTAGTACGCCACTGTGATCAGTAATATCCCCTGTTTCGCCATCGAAAATTGAAAATGGACTACTAACACTCAAGTCAGCTCCCGAACGCAATCCATAAAGTTCTGGATTTCGCTCAACTGCTTCAAAGTAACGATTTGCATTTTCAGAAACATATTGCATAAGCTGTCCTTGATCTTGATCTGAATAAAACTTGTACTGGCTTCCATCAGCTATAACGGCTGGTGCAAAACACATAGAAATCATGGCCATTGTTGCGATAAGACTCAACACTCTATTGATTCTTTTCATTTTAAATTCCTTCTTTCTAGTTTTAGTTTTGTACTTCTACAACCATCATCACTTCAACTACCACTACCGTTTTTTATACACCTCCTTTTAATGTAGGTTTTATTAACTACTCTTTTATATTAACGCTAATGTATTATTTTTTCAAGTATTTTTTGAAATATTTTTATTAATATTTATTCATGGAATACAACGTCGTAATTTTCCAACTTATCATCCTTGTAAGTAAATGTTGCTGAAAAAAATGATTTTTTCTCTTGCAGCCATTTCAAAAAGATTTTATCACCTTCCCAAGTTGGATAATCTAATATACTTTCATATTCAACCCACTTAAGAGATCCCTCTGGAGAATCTTTTATAAGCTCTCCAATATAATCTTCAGCTGTGTACAAAAAAACATAATAGTCTTCACCTTTGCTAAAATCAGGAAATGTTAGTACTCCCCTCATTTTAGGTGCTATTATATCTAGACCACTTTCTTCTTTAAATTCTCTTTTCACACAATCCTCAGGACTTTCACCCTTTTCTAATTTCCCTCCTAGGCCAATCCATAGACCTTCATGAACGTCATTCTCTTTTTTGTTTCTATGTAATAGTAATACCTCATCATCTTTTTTCAAATAACACAATGTGCATAATTTCATATTATAAATCCCCTATTCTATTAACTTTTTCTACATATTTTTCTATATCAAATTTTCTTTTCAAACCATTTGCATTCATATATCTAAGTTTTCCAAATATCTCTCTTTCTTTCCAGCCATGGTCGTGTTTTCCAAAACACCAAGCTACCCCTGTATAACTATTTGCATCTCTTCCATCTATAAAATACTTATTATTTAGCCTTATTGCATAATCATATGCAGTCTTGTAATCCTTTGTCCACTCTATGATTTTCTTACACCAATACATTCTCATATAGGTATGCATCTTACCCGTTATAACCATCTCTTTCATAGATGCATTCCAATATTTATCGTGAGTTTTAAACTCTTCTAAATCCTCCAAACTATAAATATACTCTCTTTCATCACTTTCATGTATTTTCATAGTTTCATATGCCCAATTATCTGTCATACCTTCGAATTTATCATAATCTTCATTGTAATAGACGTAATTCATTGCAAGTTCTCTTCTAACTATTATTTCTTCTAAAAACGATTCTATCGATTCAATTGAGATTGATTTATCTCTTGCTGTTTTTTTAGCCCATATAGCAATTTCTACGACTGAAATTTGCCCAAAATGAAGGTATGGACTCATATCCGAACAATAATCATACTCTGGGTGATTTCTTACATCATAGTGTTTCAGCTTTTCATTTAAAAATACATTTAGCACTTCATGTGCTTTTTCCTCACCACCTATATAATAATCAGATCCCTTTACACTTCTGTCTAATGGCAAGATTTTAAGTAACTTTTCTATATTATTTAAATCATATTTTTCTGCTTCTATTTTCGTATTCCATTTGATGTCTATATCTCTTTTTGAAAGTGTAAGTAAATATTCATCTAGTTTTTTAGTTATCTTAGGTCGTATAGTTCTAGCAGCGTATTCTAAATTTCCCGAAGCTATGTGTATTGGAACAACAACATCTCCCTCTACTTCAAATACATCCATAGGATATTTATCTTTTATCCATACTTTAATATTGTTTCTCCATACCTTTTGAATTTTCATATATCCCTTATCCATAATTAACTCGCTCGCATCAGGAATCACTGATTTTATAGCCTCATCTGGACAACCCTTTAAAACTTCAAAACCAATATTTCTTTTAGCTAAATTTCTATTTACATCTACTAATCCTTCGAGCATAAACTTGTAATGCCTCTCATTCGCTTCTGGATAATCTGCTGTAAGCCCAAATACAACAAGAAGTTGCTTTCTTCTCAAGTTAGCACGCTCTATAGCAAACTCCAATGCGTAATTATAATTCGTTCTTTGACTTTGCTGCATCCAATATACTACGTATTTTCCATTTCTGTCACCTTCACAATGTTTTGTTATTCTAGTATCTTGAATCATATCGCATCTGCTCCTTTTTAATTTATATATCAAAAACTATAATCTCAGGTCTATTGCAAAGTCTAAATGGCAATTTTGTACTTCCAAGACCTGAACTTACAAATAATTTCGACTTTCTTTCATTATCGAAATCATAAAAACCCTTCGTATACTTTTCTCCTAGTGGAACCTTTACAATAGCTCCCACAAACGGAAGTGCCACTTGACCACCATGACTATGTCCAGCTAGCGCTAAGTCTACATTGCCCTCTAAATAATTGTCCATCAAATCTGGTTCGTGTATCATTAATATATTATAAGCATTTTCGTCTAATCCACTTATCAAATTTTGAGCTTTTTCTTCTCCGTACAAACCATCATCTGCACCAATTACTGCTAGTTTTGTTCCCTCTGCATCTATTTCGTGTACTTCATTTACTAAAAGTTGAAACCCACCATTTTCAAGTACCTCTGCATAATATTTATGTCCACCTCCGCCATAGTCATGGTTTCCCCAAACTGCAAATTTTCCAAGAGGCGCTTTTAGTGTTTGTAGTAATTCACCAACGGCTTCTATATCTTCATAATCATTGGCTCTATCTATTAAATCTCCTGTAAATAATATAATATCCGGCTCCAATTCATTTATTTTTTTTATAGCAGCTTTAAACTGCTCTAGCGAATAAAAATCACCTAATTGAGTATCTGTAAACTGGACTACTCTTACCTTGTTATCCTTTTCAGGTAGCATCTCAAACTTCTTAACAATCAACCAATTTGGTTCTACCCAAACTGTATATACTAAAGCAACTATACATATAATTAATAAGCATTTTATCATCTTTTTCAAATCAAGCCCTCCATTTCATATTCTAGTTTATCACAACATTACTGAGTCTTAGTACTTTAAATTTAATTAAATCCACACTTAAATTGTCTTCTTTTTGTCATCAAATTAAACCATTTTGTCATGGTTTGTTTAGCTTATTTTAAATCTTTTCAACTATAATTATGTCATACTACTATTAGTATTTAAAAAGTTAGCTTAAAAAATACACGCCTAGGACACAATTAGGACTCATGTCTTAGTTAGACTTAAATAAAGAAATAACTTGTTGTAGAAAAGAGGTGCTATGATGACTAATAACTACAAATACTTGAATATGAAAGATTTAGAGCTGTTTGCAAAGGAATTACCACAGATAAATCAGTCTTTTGAATATTTATCTTTCGATGAGTTTTCAATTCCATTTTCACAATTGGTTCCCCACCAAGATCTGAAACTATTGAAAAAGCTTTATGCAAAAGCTATATCCCTAGAGCAATTGAACTTGTATGAAAAAGCTCTAGATCTTTGGGATCGCTTCGATGCTCTGCTTTCTAAATATCTCCAATTTGAAGAAATAATACATTGTGAATCGCTAGACGAATTATTGCCAAAATTCCCCTTTCGATTAGCACCTAAGGATCTTTCTACGCTGAGGATTTTATACGATTTAGCATTGTACTGCGAAAAAAAGCATGAAATTCTAGAAGCTGAAAATCTTTGGGAAAAGATAACTAATCTATTGGCTCCATACTGGCAACATCATGATGAAACTATTGCAGTCTGTTAGGACTGCATGAAAAAACACATTAATACATAGTCAACAAACTATGTGTTAATGTGTTTTTTACTGTCTTCTAATATTTTCATAAAATCCACTTGCCTTTGCTAGAAGCGGTATCTTACTTCTCCATCTCAAATCTGGAGTCATTACATCCCATGTTTCTTGTCTAAACTCTGAAAGCTTACCTTCTGCAACTAATTTGACCTCTGGTATATCCAAAAAGTCCATAGGGTGAATCATCCCCCTTGGTTTTCCAAATTCATATATTCCAGCACGTTCCACTACTTCTGATGCAAATTCACTACAAAAATAAGCCTTATCTCGCTCAAACGAAAATCCTGCTTTTGCTGTAACCAAACCTATAAAATTATATCTATAACATTTCTTATTACATTCAAACTCATAAATTATATCTTGTATTTCATTGTATTGCTCTCTAGTGATTTTAACCTTGTATAAACTAAATTCTGTATTTGCAAATCTAGTGTATACTCCTTCCTTAACATCTTCGCTCACAAATCCCGCTATAAGCGGGTTAGAAAAATACTTTCTTCCAAATGAATAAAACGTCTGAAAAGAAGGGTCTAAACCTATAGCAATATGAGAATACGGATAGTCTGATAGCTTTCTTATGAGTGAGCTTAGCATAGATCCCGTATATGTCAGCAGTATATACATATTTAAATCTTTTTTCTGAACCATATCGCAATTCACCTTCATTTTGTGTCTTTTCATTAATTTTAGCACAAAACAAAAGTAAAATCGCAGTTAATTCTATTTTTATACAATTAATACTCATATGAAGGAATATTTATTTTTTTATTCTTACTCAAAAATCTCTCTGTAATTTCTTCTTTTCTCTTTTTCAAATCCGTAGTTCCTATAGTTGCTATAACTCCCTCTACTGTAGATTCGAAATACTCGTACGGTAATCCAACTGCCATTTCATGATCCGCCCATTTTGCTAGCATTCTCGTACTAGGACACATTGGTGTTATATTCATTCGGCCAAACATATATGGTTCTACGCTAGCTTCAACGCAAAGTGCTTGCATAGATGCTCCAGTGTGAATCAAACGCTTACCATCTTTGTATACATACCCCTGCTGAAGTCTCATGGTTTGATATGGATTTACTATAAATACAACTATATCTGGCGTCTTTGTGAAATTCTCCAACGGACCTATTGCCATTCCATAAGTTTTAGCTCCAGTTCTGTAAAGACCTGGTACACTAGATCTCATTCTTCTAGCTGCTGCTGGAGTTTTGTACAAATTATATGAAAAGTATTCCATTCCTGATTCTATTCTTTCGCTTGACTCTTCTAAATGAAATGCTGTGGTTGCACCATCACAATTGTGATGTTCTAATCTAGTTTTCATCATTCTGCCTCTTGTTGCTTTTTCAACCATGCAACAATACGATTGTTTTCCTCTAGGCTCCTCCCATTCTTCATTTTTATAATCTTCTTCAGTAAAATATAACTTAACACCTACTGGTTTTCTCTCAAAATTAAGAGCACAATCTAAGTCTTCACAATAATTTTTTAAAAGTTCACTATCAAACTCATCTTGAACAAATCCATACTTTATTTTTTCGTGTTTAAACGGCATATTAAAATCTCCCTTCGTATCATCCCTTATATACTAATCCTATATCTATCGCACCAAAATAATACAATATGCAAATTATAAGCATCAATATCACAATCGAAAACGTAAAATAAACGCTATCTCTTTTTTCTATTGTACAAACCTTTATATAAGTTCTCTCTTTGCTCTTTCCAAACCCTCTTGATTCCATTGCCATGCTAATTCTTATTCCTTTTCGAATAGCTGTCGCCAACATTGGAATTGTGTATCGTTTAATCTGCCACACTTTGATAAATATGTTTTTACTTTCATTTACTCCACGTACTTGATGTGCATATTTTATAGTCCTAAGCTCATCTTTAAATGTTGGCAAAAATCTATATGCTGTCAAAAATGAATATCCCAACCTAGGTGAGAGTTTCAAATATTGTATCAACGTGATGACAAAATCTGATGGCTCTGTTGTCTTTACAAAAAGCGCAGAATAAAAACTTATGACAATAATTCTAAGTCCAAGAGCCAAAACTATATTTAAATCAACGCTTTGACCTGAAATCATTCTTGTAGCGCCTGTTATAATCATAAAACTTATACTCATAATCCAGAAAAACCAAGTAGTTTTCAATACCTCTTTGGCTTTAAATTCAGTCCATGTATTCGCAATAATTATTCCAATTACAATTAAACTAATCGCAAGAAATGGCTTGTAATCTATGGAACCAACAATTGTAATGATTAATAACCAAATCAATTTATATATTGTTGGAAATGATTTCAAATCAAAAATTTTTTCCATAAATACACCCCATATCATCACTAGCTTTTGCTAAAAATTCTTCTCGGTTTCCTTCAAAAATAGATTGTCCATCATTTATTATAACTACCTTGTCACAGCATTTTCTAACCAATTCTAGATCGTGAGTTATCATGACGACGCTCTTACCGTCACGCCTAAGACTCTCCAAACTTTTCATTAGTTTTATAAGATTTTCTCTATCTTGTCCATAGGTAGGTTCGTCTAATAAAAGTATCTTTTGACCTCCAATCATAATCGATGCAGTACTAAGCCTTCTCTTCTGACCTTGACTGAGTGTAAATGGATTTTGTAATCTAACATCCTCTAATTCAAATTCTTTTAGGTAATACTCAAGTCTTTCCATTTCATATTTTTTATCAATACTATTCATTCCGAATTTCAATTCAGATTCTACACTATCTTTTAAAAATTGATGCTCTGGATTTTGAAATGCAAGACCCATACGACTTCCAATAAGGCAAGGTGACATATCTTTGATTTCGCTATCACCAATCCATACTTCTCCACTTTTACAGCGTTCTAATCCCATAATTATCTTAAATAATGTAGATTTTCCAGCTCCATTGTGACCTACTATTGCTAGTACTTGTCCATAATTTAATTCGAAGCTCACATTGTTTAAAACCTCTGCATCACCATATGAAAACGATATATCTTTAGCTTTCAAACAAATATCTGTTTTTTCTTCTTTGATTTCCCATGTTTTCAATTGAACACTTTCAATTGTTTTTTTCAATTCATTTTTAGTTATTTTTTTCATTTCTTTTTTTTCGAGCCAAAAAATATCGTCTATCCAGTCAATTATCTCATCTATTTTATGCTCTACTATTATTATCGTAGTCTGCTTTAAGTCCTGAATCTTTTTTATGGTGCTAAATATTTTATTTGTCATTTTGGGATCTAGATTAGCTGTTGGCTCATCCAATATCAAAACCTCTGGTTCCATAGCTATAATTGTTGCTATTGCAACCAATTGTTTTTCTCCACCAGATAAACTATTGAGAGGCCTGTTTTTTAAAAACCCTATTTCGAGTAATTCTAAATAATAATCTATCTTTTCCCTTATCACCTCTGGCTCTACGTTTAAATTTTCTAACCCAAATGCCAATTCTTCTTCTACTGTAAATGTGCATAGCTGACTTTCTGGATCTTGAAATACATAACTCATTTTGTCGGCCATTTCAAATGTTGGAACTTCATTTATTCGTCTATCTTTAAATAAAATGTTTCCTCCAACTCTACCATCTATTGTTCCTGGTATCAGTCTCATTAGTGACATTAGTAATGAGCTCTTTCCGCATCCACTTTTACCTGAAACTAGACTTATTTTACCCTTTTCAAATTCACAATCTATAGCTGAAAATACTTCTTTATTCTTTGAAAATGATAGACTCAAATTTTCAATCTTTATCATAAATTAATACTCTTCTCTAGCAATTTTAAACCCTGACAATACTCCAGTTTTCTTAAGTCCACTTCCAATAGCCACACTCAGACCTGCACCAAAAACTATAGAACTTATAACTCTTATCGCTAACATCATAGGCACTAAGCTTCCTAAGTATGAAAAACCAAATACAAAGTAGTCTCTAGTTGTCACAAATATCATAGCTAATATACCTGATACTACAACATTTATAAAACTAAATTTTTTATATCCTCCAATCGCTGTTCCAACTTCAACTCCCAATCCCTGCAGACATGATGCCACTATTATATGAATTCCATATGGACTTCCCATCAATAAATTTACACATCCTGTAAATAGAGAACCTACCATTGCTGCTCCAGGCTTTCTCACTAAATACATCGACAATATCGCAGAAATTAAGTAAATTCCATAAATTAAATCTCCTCCAAGTGGGCCTGCAATGACTTGTAATGGCTGATATATAGAATCTAATCCTACAAATACAACACCCATAATAACACTAATCATAGCTAATACAACTATCTCTTTCAATTCCAAATACTTCTTCATACTATACCTCCATTAATTTTGATTTTAAATATTCATTACGAATTATAACATGGTTTATATACGTTCTTTTTATTTATTTGAATGATAGCTTAT
>JAOAQY010000127.1 GCA_025210965.1 Tissierellales bacterium | reverse complement strand
TCTATACACTATGATAGCGCTTAGCATAGTAGTGCTTATAAAAGTTGTTGGAATCATATTAGTTATAGCATTACTCACTATTCCTGCAGCTACGGCTAAACTATTTTTTGTAGATCTAAAAAAAGTAATATCGGGAGCTATAGGATTTGGTATGCTTTACAGTATAGTGGGACTTTATCTGTCATATACATTCAATATTGCATCAGGAGCATCTATTATATTATTTGCCGCTGTGGTTTATTTTGGAGCGCAGGTTGTTAGAGGCAAGTGATAGATTAAATGCTGAAAAATAAGCAAAAACTTAAGCTTTCTAGGTTAAAGTAATATATATTATTAGTATGAAATTCAATCCTCTATGTCCAAATTTTGTTGTAGATTAGTCAACTTTGGAATAGAGGATTTTTTTTGCGTGGATTAATGTTAACAAAAAGTATAAAAATAAATTTATTTTAAAAAGATAGTTAATAAATTTTAACAAATTAATTTAACGAATTATATTGATTGGTGATTAGAAAAATGTTATATTAATCATGACAGGTGCATCCGTTGAAAATGATGAAGGGATTGATATTATGAATATGAAAAAAATAGGTAGTATTTTTATGGTAGGAGTATTATTAATAAGTTCTGGTGTAGCTTTAGCTACCAAATCAACTACATTGGAATATAAAGATTGTAGCGCAAAGGCAGAGCTTGATTGTGATTTTAATCTTTCGTGGTTTGGAGATGACGAAGGTGAAGCAGAGACTATGGAAAAAACTGATACAGATTATTCTGTTGCAGCTAGAATCGAGCGTTGGGATAGCAAAACTGAAATGGGCGATTACAAATATGATGGAGATAAAAGCTGGGCTCAGGTTAAATATACATGGAGTGATGTGTATTGTTACCAATCTAGACACTCTATTGACGATAAAAATCATACAAAAGAGTATGTTGTTAAATCATACAAGGATGTTGATTAATATTTATTAATTATTTTTTGAAGAAAATACCTAAGGATATTTATCCTTAGGTATTTTAAAAGTAGGTGAAAAAAATGTATAAATGTATAGAAATAATGAAAAGACAGTTGAATTACCATAGGATTCCAACTTTTATTATTATGACAGGGTTAATTATATCAATGACTTTAATATCATTTAGTGCTAGTGCTATGGAGAAGTCAATAAACAATGTGAAGAAAGACTTGAATTATTTACCTGCTAGTGGTATAGAAGTTGACGTTAAATTAGAAAAAAAATCGATAAAGAAACATTAATTAAATGGTTTGAGTCTATTGATAAAAAAACAGGAATATATTTAGAGAATATAATGATTTTTCTAAATGAGTATAGAGGTGGTTCGTTAATGATAGTGCCAGAATATTACAATAAAATCAATAAAAGATATCCGTTGATAGAGGGGAACTATTATACCGAATCTGATTTGAAAAATGGAAATAAAGTGGTTCTAATAGGTCGAAGTTACATACAATACATGTATACGGATAATGATATAGATTATATAGATATAAACAATAGTAGGTATCAAGTTCTAGGCATTATAGGTGTAGAAAATGAAAAAATACGTGAGTTAGATAATAAAATAGTAATGCCGATAACTTCTATTCCAAAAACTGCAATGGATGAGCTAATAGAAAGGAAAGAATTTAGTTTTTTTATTTTTGGCACAGGAGAGTATCCTAGAAATCAATATAAGACTATAAAAAACAAAATAATGAATTATGATACATTTGCGGTGATTAGTGCATATGATTTTGTAAGACAAAATGTTATTCATATTTCTATAGGAGAATATAAAGATATGAATTTGTCACTATTGATATATTTGTGTGCTGTTATTAATACTTTAAATGTATCATCATATTGGATAGAGAGTAGAAAAAGAGAGATAGGTATAAGAAAAGCGTTTGGAAGTACTAATATTAGAGTAGTTGGGATGTTATTTGCTGAGATGTTTTTGATTGCATTGTGTTCATCAATTATTAGTTTAAGTATTCAAATTTTCATGAAATTCTTTATTAATCAAATTTGGTTTTTTGAAATAGAAATAACAAGTAGCAATGTGTTTGCTTCCGCAATAATAGTGATAATTTCGGCGATTATTGCTGTAATAATACCTTCTTTTAAGGTTATGAAGATGGAACCTAGAGAATCGATAAGATTGTAGTAGGAGGACAAAATGTATATTAAGACTGTATTAAAATCATTGAGTAAAAAAAAATTAAATGCACTACTTATAATATTTCAATTGTCAATATCATTTCTGATTATTGTAAATGCATTCAAATTTATAGACCAAGTGAATTATCAATCTAATAGCATAAAGAATAATTTAAATATAAATCTAGATAAGACATATCGTGTGATGTTTAAAAATGTTGAAGAGACGAAAGATTATATAAATAGATTGCATAGACTTAGAGAGTATGTAGGAACTTTAGATGGAGTAGTAGGGTATGGCGCATATGATGAAATGGGGGTTATTTTTGATGAATTAAGAATGGATGATAAATATATCAATAGAAATTTAGAAATAAAAAAGACAGTAAGATCATTAACTTATCCTGAACTTTCGGATGTTATATTTATAAATAGTTCGATTTTAAATTTTACGAATATGGAAGTAGAAATGGGACGGATGTTAGAACGTCAAGATTTTAATTTAAGACAGGGAATGCAGGTGCCGATTTTGGTAGGAAGCGCATATAAAGATGTTTTGAAACTCGGTGATATACTTACTATAACTGAATACGAGATGAGAAAAAATCAAAAAAAAGAGTTTAAAACTGAATTTAAAGTTATTGGATTTATAAAACAGGGAGAAAAGTGGTTTTCTGATGATGATTTTGTTATGGAGCCTCTTGAAAAATTAGATGATAAGTTTGTAGCTCCAAATTATCTGTTTAATCAAGAAAGTATTATCAGTAATTTGTCAACTTTACATAAAGTTTTTATTCAAATGGAAGATGATGCTAATGATAAGATAATATTAAGAGAAGTACGAGAAAAGGGTTTAGAGTACAACTTGAATATTGATTTTAAGTCTATAGTAGAGTTATTAAATGAATATAATGAAGGGTATAGTGAGATTATACAAATTAATCTTTTGTTAGGAGTATTTTTAGTTGTAATGTCTTTAATCGGTATAGTTTCTATAATGTTAATTAATATTAGAAGCAGATATAAAGAGTTTGGAATTAGAATTATGTCTGGAGCAAGTATAAGATATATACAAATGATAATAATTGGGGAAATGATTTTTATGTTAGTATTTTCTTTTGTATTATCTTTTTTGTTTAGAATTTCATTTGAGGGTATAAGTTCGTTTAGGAATACAATGTTTTTTATGCTTAATTCAAATAGCTTTATATACTTATTTTTTATTGCATCACTTGTAGTATTTGTAGCAATTATTTACCCAACGATAGTAATAGGTAAAATTCAGCCTAGCCAGTTAATAAAAGGAGAAGACTAAGAATGATAAAACTAAATAATGTTAGCAAAATTTATGGGAAAGGTGCATATGAAAATATGGCGCTGAAAAATATTAATCTTAGGATAAAGAAAGGTGAATTTGTTTCAATTATGGGAACTTCTGGATGTGGGAAATCAACTTTACTAAATATAATAGGGTGTATGGACAAACCAACTAAAGGAAACGTTTATATAAATGACAAGTTAGTAAATAAATATAGTGATAAAAAATTAAGTATTTTAAGAAATTCTACTATAAGCTTTGTATTTCAAAATTTTGCGTTGATGAATGAATATTCGGTTTATGAAAATGTTGAACTTCCATTAGAACATAGAAAAATGAAAAGAAAAGACAAGAAAAAATTAATAGTCGAGCAGTTGGTAAGATTAGGAATTGAGGATTTAATTGATAAAAAAAGTAATAAAATATCAGGTGGTCAGCAACAAAGAGTTGCAATAGCACGGGCATTGGTTAGTAATAGTGATATAATTCTAGCGGACGAACCTACAGGGGCGTTGGATAGTAAAACAACAAGAGAAATATTGGATTTGTTATTAAAAATAAATAAAGAAGGAAAGACAATAGTTTTAGTAACTCATGATCCTCTGGTAGCTGCCGTTAGTGATCGTGTGATAAGGATTGAAGATGGTTCGATTCAAAAATAAATAGAGGAGGTTTTATCTATGAAAAAGTTGTTTGCATTGTTAATGTTTTTTATTTTGGTAATAGCTTATACAGCTTATGCTGGTAATACAGCACCTTATTATGAGAGCTTAGAGGGGATTATAGATAGTGAAAATTTTGAAGAAGAGTATAGTGTTTTGAAAAACTCATTTAATGTTCCGAAAAATGTAGGGGATAAAATAAGCCTTGATGTAATTTGCGTATTAGATTCAGGAAATGCTGACTTAAAGCTCAAAAATCCTAGCGGTGAAATAGCATATAGTCATAATTTTAGTATTAACGATAATCAAAAAATAAATGAAGAAATAAAAAGCGAAGAAGGTAAGTGGACACTTGAAATTTTTATAAGTGAAGAAACAGAAGGAAAATACAGGGTAACTATGAATAATGACAAAGATGAAGAGGACTAATTATTGATTTAGTAATGTAAGGAATTTAAAAAACTTTAAAAATAAAACTCATCAATTGATGAGTTTTTTATATGAAGAAATATATCAGCCTAATTTAGTCTTAACCTAACTAAACCTAACATAAGAACCTATATCTTTCAACCAAAAAACCGCGAAAAGTATGTTTTTGACCGCGAATGACATATTGCGATATTTTTCGTAACATAAGTTACAGCCGAGTGTTATTTATATGTGTATAATGGATATAGATAAAGCGAACTATGTATGAAATAAGGAGGATATTTAAATGAAGCGAATTAATGGAAGCGATACTTTATATAAAATAACAAAAGATTATCCAGAAACTATAGATGTATTTGTAGCAGAGGGTTTTACTCAGATGGAAAGTGAATCACAGAGAGAGACATTTGGAAAGAAATTGACACTTGAGATGGCTTTAAAACTTAGAAAAATTGGACTTGAAAGTTTTATAGAAAAACTAGAAGATATAGTAGAGCAGAGTAGAGATGGAGTCGATGAAACTCTTAAAGAAGTAGAGTTTGATGAAAGCGCAGATATAAAGATTCAAGGAATATTACCGTGCCCAGTTAGAATACCACTTTTGGAATCGTGGACAGAGTGGATGAATGCAAATGGTCATGATTTAGGCTTTAGTGTGACTTATGATTTAAAAGCTGCATCTATGGGTGTTGGATGGCTAGAAGATAGCCTTAGAAGTGCAGATGATGAAGAAATACTATCTGATCTATTCTTGTCAGCTGGATTTGATTTATTCTTTGATGAAGAACTCATGGGAAAATTTAAAGCTAAAGGAACATTTAGCGATATGAGTGGAATTACAAATTACAATAGAGATTTTCATTCTGCAAATATAGAACTAAAAGATCCCAAAAAAGAATACGCCATTATAGGTGTAGTGCCAGCAGTATTTCTAGTAAATGAGGCAGAACTTGGAGATATAAAAAGACCTGAGAGCTGGGAAGATTTGTTAAGAGATGACTTTGAAGGAAGAGTGAGTTTACCTATAGGGGATTTTGATTTGTTCAATGCCATACTACTCAATATATACAAAAATTATGGTGAAGAAGGGGTGCGAAAACTTGGCAAAAGCTTGCTAAAAAGTATGCATCCATCACAAATGGTGAAATCTCACCGAGAATCAGTGAAACCACTTGTAACTATAATGCCTTATTTCTTTACCAAAATGGTTCACGAAGGTGGCCCAATGTCAGCGGTTTGGCCTTCAGATGGAGCTATCATAAGTCCTATATTCTTACTTAGCAAAGCATCTAAATCAGATAAGCTAAAACCAATTGTTGACTTCTTTGCATCAAAAGATGTAGGAGAGATACTTTCTCACAATGGAAGATTTCCAAGCGTGCACCCAGAAGTTGACAATTTGACTGCTAAAGACAAACCTTACATGTGGCTTGGATGGGATTATATAGAGCAAAATAATATAGGAGCTCTCATAAAAAAATGTGAGACTTATTTCAATGAAGGATCAAGTAAATAGGGGGTATAAAACATGAATTTAATAACTATTTCAGGCCCACCGTCATCAGGAAAGACAGCGGTGATAGTAAAGATGATAGAGGCGCTCAAGCAAAGAGGTATAAAGAGCGGTGTAGTAAAATTTGATTGTCTATATACAGATGATGATATTATATATGAAAAACTTGGAGTACCAGTGAGAAAAGGGCTTTCAGGAGCACTTTGCCCTGATCACTATTTTGTCAGCAATATAGAAGAAGTTACTAAATGGGGGCTAGATGAAGGATTAGACCTTTTGATAACGGAGAGTGCAGGTCTTTGTAATAGGTGTTCTCCATATATAAAGGATATAAAAGCTATATGTGTAATAGATAATCTAAGTGGAATAAATACACCTAGAAAAATAGGTCCTATGCTAAAAGCGGCAGATATCGTAGTTATAACAAAAGGCGATATAGTATCACAGGCAGAGCGTGAAGTATTTGCATCAAAGGTATCATCTGTGAACCCAAAAGCTATAACTATGCATATAAATGGACTTACAGGCCAGGGCGCATTTGAGTTAAGTACGCTTGTATACGATGAAAAAGAAAATGTAGAGACAGTGAAAGGAAAAAAACTTAGATTTTCGATGCCATCAGCTATGTGTTCTTATTGCTTAGGTGAAACAAGAATTGGAGAAGATTTTCAAATGGGAAATGTAAGAAAGATGAAATTAAAAAAAGAACAAGGGGAGGAAAAATAAATGGCAAAAAAATATTTAGAGATGTCTATTGAAAAGCTATTAGAAGATTATCCCTTTGTGGAAAGTTATTTAGAAGAAAATAACCTAGAAATAGAAGACAAGAACATGAGTCTTGCAGATTATTTTGCAAATATGACAGAAGAGGATATGGAAGAATGGGCACTAGATCCAGAAGGGCTCATAATAGGATTCGAATCGTATATGGAGCAGATGATAGAATTCCTCGGAATAAAAGAAGATGATGTGGTTAAATCACTTACACTTATTTCTGGACAAGATAAGTCTGGAGAGGCAGAGAATTTTGATCAATTCAGTATAAATGCAGGCGAAATAATATCTATAGTTGGACCTACTGGTTCTGGAAAGAGTAGATTGCTTGCTGACATAGAGTGGACAGCTCAGGCAGATACACCTACAAAGCGAAGTGTGCTCATAAATGGTCAAAAGCCTGATATGAAGTGGAGATACTCATCAAGTAATAAATTGGTCGCACAATTATCTCAAAATATGAATTTTGTAATGGATCTCAGTGTACAGGAATTTGTAGAGCTACATGCGAAGAGTAGACTAGTAGAAGATGTCCAAGGAATGGTACTAAAAATCATACAAGAGGCGAATAAATTAGCTGGCGAGAAATTTGATTTGTCTACTCCAGTCACAGCTTTATCTGGAGGACAGTCAAGAGCGCTTATGATTGCAGATATGGCTATACTTAGTAAATCGCCTATAGTATTAATAGATGAGATTGAGAATGCTGGAATAGACAGAAAAAAAGCATTGTCACTTTTGGTTTCAGAGGACAAAATAGTGCTGATGGCAACTCATGATCCACTTTTAGCACTTATGGCAGATAGAAGACTTGTCATAAATAATGGCGGAATTAAGGCTGTTATAGAGACATCGGAATCGGAAAAGCAAAAATTGAAAGAACTAGAAGAGAGAGACAAAGAATTTGCAGAAATGAGAAGATTGCTAAGATATGGTGAACGCTTGGACTAAAAAGTTAGAAATTATTGCCAAATGCATAGAAATGTCTTAAAATGAAAAAAAGTGGGTAAAGAAATTAAAAGCGCTATATGCGACTGACTCATGCAGAGGAGGATATTTTTTATGTATATAAATGAAGTAGTTGGCGATGAAAGAGTTGAAGATTTAGATTCGCAAATAGAGATAGTTCTAGAGGTGTGGGATGAGTTAGCTAATTTAGTAGAAAATCAAGGGTATGAAGAGCTAAACGATATCCAGCGTTATGTTTATGCGGTAAATGAGCTTTTTATGGAAGTAAACAATGGTGGATTTAATCAATATTTCTTCAATAGTGCAGGAGATCATGCACTCGAGGCATTAGAAGCACTAGATGAGATGAGTTTTTACAAAATCGCGGAATTACTTGAAAAAGCTCTTTCATTGTTTGAAAATGGTTATATCCACGACCAATTTGCAAGACAAGATTATTTAGTTGGAGAAAATGAAGACGAAATAGATTCAAAATGTAGTGCGCTTGATAGCGAATTTTATGCTATAAATGAAGATGTGGATCAGCAACTATATGACTATATTTATTCTAATAAAGAAATGCTAGATGCCTAAAATTCCAAACGATTAAAGGCGTG
>JAOAQY010000126.1 GCA_025210965.1 Tissierellales bacterium | reverse complement strand
TCCTGGTGCATCAATATCATCAATAGCCTTGATTCTTTCCCTTTCAGCCTTAATACCTTCATTTAAAGCCGCTTTATAAACATCTGGATGCTTCGCTTTTAATTCTTCTAAATTCATGATTGACTCCTCCTCTTTATTTCCTAAATTATTCTGTGGTTCAATTTGTGGTTTCTTTGGTATCTGAATCGGCGCATCATTCTTTGGCTTAACTGGTTCAGATGGTTTCACAGCTTCATTCGGAAAATTCTTGAACTGTGTCACATCAATATTAACCGAATTGATTATACACATTTTACTATTTGTTACCTTTTCTACTCTCGCATCAAAAATCTCATCTGCAAAACCTTGTTCAACTGCATCTTCTCCAGTCAACCAAGTTTCGTCACTCATCAACTGACCCAATTCATCTTTTGATTTTCCAGTTCTCTGATGATAAGTATTAATAATAGAATCTTTTATCTTGTCTAGAATTGACTTCATCTCTTCGAAATCCTGGACATTGTAACTACCCCACAAACTAATCATAGGATTGTGAATCATCATCATTCCACCACTAGGAATATAAATCTTATCCCCTGCCATTGCGATGATAGTAGCTGCACTCGCTGCCATTCCATCTACATATACATTTACTTTTGCACTGTGAGTAATCAAATGACTATAAATACTTTCAGCTGCAAACACATCACCGCCACCAGAATTAATTCTCACATTTATCTCAGATACATCACCTGCAGCATTCAAATCTTCGATGAAACTTTTTGGAGTAACTTCATCCCCCCACCAAGATTCACTTGCTATTGGACCATACAGTAATAAATCCACACTAGTTTCTGTCTGATTCTTAAACTGCCAAAAATTATGCATTCGCCTCACCTCCTTGAATTTTCTTCAACTCTTCCTCTTCTCTTTGCAATCTCGATACATTGTCATAATAATCTCCACCAGTCATCTCAATAGTTTCTTGACTTCTAGTAGAGAAACCATTTCTCACTCTACGCTCTGCAGCTCTAACTTCCTTTAATGGATCAAGCTGTCCTTGAGTTGGACCTGTCCATGTTGCTTTACAATATGCTTTTCTAATAATAGGATCATCAAAAAAGCCTGGAGCATTTATCCTTCCCTTAGTAACACCTTCTGTAAACCATTCCTCATATATTGGTTGGCAATAATCATTCACCATCCATGTTCTGCGCATTTTGTACATCTTCCATGCTTCTAGTAATGCCGCTCTTGATGCACTATACGATGATGTAAAATGCTTTACCAATACTTCAAAAGGTAATTCAAGCGCAACTCCAATCTGCTTACAAATAGCAGCTACAAAACCATCAAATGCAGTATTTTGCCTTCCAGGATTTACTTCCTTGATATCTTCCCCTTCTCCTAAAGCAACTATAGCTCCAGCTCCTAATTTGTACTCTGGTAATTCTTCACTGATTGGATCGTCCTCATCATATCCAAATGATCCAAGAGCTGAATCCAGCTCTGGATTATCGCTTTTAATAAAAACTGTGAACATACTAGATATAACCGATGCCATCAACTCAGCTTCTGTATATCTTCCAAGCTGTTTTAAATCCTCAATTACAGGCGATAAAATAGGAACACCTCTTCTTTGTTCTGGTCTCTCAGCTTCCATGAGATGGAGAACAATAGGTCTTCCTGTCTGTTTGCCATATTTCAATACTCTTTTCCATTTTGGAGATTTACTATAATTATCATCTCCTGGGTGCTTGTTGGATATATGATACGCTACAACTTCACCCGACCGATCAGTCTCTACTCCATTTACAATTCTATCTTTCATAGCTTTAGTTGGTGGAGTAGATATCCTATCTGCTTCTATCACCATGACTCTCAAATCATAAGGCATATTAGGTCTTGCCTTCTCTGGAAGTAATACAAATACTTCACCACTCATGAGCCAAGATATAAACGCTAATTGCTGTAGTTCGTAAAAATTGTTCATACGCTGATAATCACACGCTGGTGTATCAGCCCAGAGATTAAACTCTCTTTCTATATTCTTGCGAAATTTGTCAGCCTCTACAGCAGTCATACCTATAGCTTCATAATCTATAGCTGGTGTAACCCTAAGCCCCGAACCAATAACATTAGTTCTAATAGTTTTGAGTGCACCAGTCGCTATAGATGCACCACCCATATAAAGATCGCGCGACCTTTCCCTTAGCGTTTCGAGATTGTCATCTATGTCTGTTTTCGTACTTCCGATAGAAGTAATCCAGCCTTGAAGTGCCTTTTTCACATAACTAGCACCATGCTCTGAATATCCACTATTGGTAAGCACTTGAAAGCTCTTTTTTAGCCTTCCTTTGAATTCTCTAAAACTCAACACGCTCCCTCCCTACTTTGGTACAACATATCGCACTCTGCTTCTGCCTCTATTCTTTAGTTTTCCCACTTCTCTTTGATAAAATTTGATTCTGTTTCCAATTTCATTGAGATTTGCATGAGTCAATGATCTAGAACCCATACTGTAACTTTGACCACTCATTACCTTTTCTTCAGCTTCAATCCATTTGTCTAACATTCTTTGTGCTGTTTGTAGATTCATTTGCATCACCTCCTTTCGGGTATTAAAAAAGACACCGTGGGGTGTCTATTTTTAATACCCTATATTGGCATCTTTTCTAGTTCTTCAACTGTATTATTTATATCTTCAATTATCGCCCTCATATCTCTTTTGTTTATTATTGCTAATTTTACATATTCTTTACTATATTTTACTTTGTACAATAATAGGCTAATAACTTCCATTGTCTCTTTATCAAAATGATCTAAATCATTCATATCTTCATATTCAAATCTACATGTTAATACTTCTGAATGTAATCTTTCAAATTCATATACTGCTTCATCAAGTTTTTTTAATGACGAATCAATATCATTGCGAGCATTACGGTTCAGATTATGGTTCAGATTTAAATAAAGACTTTTCATTTCAATTATCTTAATAGTAAATAATTCTTTCTTACTTTCATACTTTGATTTTAATTTTCTTTTTTTATCTTTATCACTTTTTTGAAATGCCATTTTAGAAATTCTATAACTAAAAAAACTAACAGTAACAATTGGAACAACTTGAAGAAATACTGCCATGTCACTTAATTCTATAATAATATCTCCTTTAAAATAATCTATTATAAAACCAATTATTTTCCTATTATTTTCACATAACATCATGCCAATCAAAAATAATAATAATAATATTATTAACATTATTTTTTTTATTACTTCTATTATTTTTTGATTATATTTATTGTTTTTACAAATTTTACACATCAAAATTCCCCTCTCAATTATAATATCCAATATTTAGTATATTATAACTGAACTGTTATTTCAATATCTATGTCTTTATTTAGTATAAATAATACACCATAGCGTGTCTTTAATTTGATTTTAGATTTTCTTCTATCTTTTCAAGTTTTTTTAAAAAATTAAAAATTTTAATTTTAAAAAGAATAATTTTATCCTCTGCATGTTTCCTTGATTCTAAACAAGTATCTTCACACTGTTCTTTTCCTTCTATATTTTCTAATATGTTTATTAATATCTTGAACTTATCAATCATTATATATACTTCATGATTGAATTCTGTAAAAATATCTATATCATTATTGACCTCACATTTATCATATTTCAATTTATTCAAAAGAAGGAGTGTATATTTTTCATTATATACTCTAATATCTTCTAATTTTGGAGCAACAAGTTTTACTATCTGAATTAATTCAAATATTTCATTTTTCCCATTACTAACTATTGAATATATAAGTGCTTCTATTATTTTTGCTTGCTCTTTAAAATAATTCAATCTAACTTCATATTCGATTCTAATAATCCTGCTTTGTTGTAAAAAATTAGTCTTTTCTAAATTTTCTATCTCCTTCTCTTTTTCAGCTCTAAATTTAATTTCTTGCT
The DNA here is from genome assembly GCA_025210965.1 of Tissierellales bacterium. Taxonomy (NCBI): domain Bacteria; kingdom Bacillati; phylum Bacillota; class Tissierellia; order Tissierellales; species Tissierellales bacterium. Next base: position 833 of record JAOAQY010000126.1, on the reverse strand, counting down.
CCTGCATTTCATTTATTCGCTTATTAGATTGATATGCCAAATAACTTACTACTAAGATAGGCACTACATCCAATAATACAGAGCTATCACTCTCTTTAACTACAAACTTCCCAGTAATATAATTAACAACAAATCCTAAAAAACGCCTATTGTTTTCCATTGCTAGCAATGCTATTAATATCAAAACTTTAAGCCAATGCTTGGCAAAGAACTCTACAAACTTATCTACACAATATTTAATTATCGAATCGCTAAAAGTTCCTTTTGTCTGATTTTCATCCATCAAAACTCCCCCTCAATCATAATATATCGTATTTAGTATATTATAATTGAACTGTTATTTCAACATCTATATCCCCTTAGAAATCACTCGCCTCTTCTTCTTTTTAACCTTTGGCTTTTTAGTGGTTTCTGCAGAGATTTTCTGTTTATGTTTGGATAGGTATTCCATATCTGGATTCAATATTTCTAGTGCTGCTGTTGCGTAGTTTCTTAGATCGAGTGGTTCGTTTCGGATTCCTGATTTTATTTTGACCCATTGGTATGTTTTTTTGCCTTTGACATATTTCTCTATACGCTTCTCACTACATAGACCTTCAAAGTAGTCTTGATTGTAGTTTCTGTCATCTTCTATTGGGAAATGACAATAACCCTGTCCTACAAATTGCTTTTGTAATCTAGCATAGATAGTTTCTTTTCCCTCATCTACGCCTAATGAAAATAACGCTGCACGTTCTCTATTATTTCTAGTCGCTTTACCGACAAAAGGAATTCCTGTGCCACCTTTACCTTTGATTGAAAATATTCTTCGAATTTCTCTGGGCTTTGTAAAT
>JAOAQY010000125.1 GCA_025210965.1 Tissierellales bacterium | reverse complement strand
TTTTTTTGGCATTTTGATTAGAATAACAAAAGCGTCTTAAATGATTTAAAAATATTTTTTGAATTTTTTAAATTGATTTAGCTTAGCAAGATTGATATAAAGGCTTCTCTTTAAATTCTTATCCTTATTGTACTCTAGTGGATGAGTTACATTGTGAGATTTTATCAATTTCTTGACAGTATTTTTGAGGTCATTATCAGATACATATTTGTATATGACACCGTGTGGGAGCATAGTCCAAAGGCTTCCTACTTTTAGTTTTGTAGGTTGTATAGATTCACCTGTCAAATAGTCTTCGACTGGCAATTTTGCTATATTTATACCTCCGCCAGTTACATAATAATTGCTACGTCCTTGTCTTAGATTTACCTCAAACACCTTGTATTTTTTATCTCTTTCATCATATTTTATATCGAAATTTGAAAAACCTATATATCCAATAGATTCCAAGAATCCTGACAATTTAGACACCAAAACATCATTTTCATCTGATAATATAGCAGCATGATTTCCCTTGCCCTTTGGAGTGTGTTCTTCTAAGAGAACATGTCCTAGAGCAGTCATTACGACTTTTTTTCTCTGATTAGAGTAACAAGTGAGCACATACATATGATCATCAGATCCTGGTATGAATTCTTGAAATATAAGTCCGTCTCGGTATCCTGATTTTAATATATCGTTCAAAATCCGTTTACCGTCATTTAAATCATTTGCTAAGAATACTTTTTCTTGTCCTTCAAAAGGAAAATCCCAGTAGGTAACACTATTAGATGGCTTTATTATTAGAGGAAAATTTAGATTTATATCCTCAATATTTAGGTCAGAATTACAATCAAAAGAAAATGTTTTAGGATAATCTATGTTGTATTCATCGCATAGTTTGTAAAAATTTTCTTTTAAAATTAACTTATCTGCCAAATCGTCATCTATGAATGGAACAATGAAGTATTTGCTAAGAGCGTCTTTGTTTTTAGTAACAAGGCGAATGTAATTGTCTCCACATGCAAAAATAAATGGTGTAATTCCTTTTGATTTTAATTCTTTTCCAAGAGGAAGTATGATTTCTAAAAATCTTTCATTTTGCTCGATATTTGGCTCAAGAATTACTTTTTCTATTATTTTTGAATTTTTAATCGGGCCAGAATACATCTTTCCTATGATATATGATTTGACACCATAGGCTTCGTGAAAAGTTCGGGTCATGCTATATGCGTTTATATCTGTGCCAAGTAATACTGGAACTATATTTTTCATTGTGAATTCACCTTCTCATATTTTAAATTTATAATTTCATACTTTTATAGAATTTTTCTAAAAGATCGAATTGATTGCTACACAAAATTGGAACAGCATTTTTTATGGTCTCTATAGGCCAGTCCCACCACTTCATTTCCAATAGGAGATTGATGTATTCATCATTAAACCTCTTTTTTATAGGTCGAGCTGGATTTCCACCAACTATTGTGTATGGCGGTACATCTTTTGTCACAACAGCATGTGCTGCTATTACTGCGCCATCGCCGATGTGTACTCCAGAGAGTATGATTGCATCTGTTCCAATCCAAACATCATTGCCTACTATGGTATCTCCACTAAATGCACACCCATCATTTGCATTTTCTGATAAGTCAGAGTAAAAGAATGGATATGAAGATATCCAATCGTGCCTGTGACCTTGATTTCCAGCCATCATAAATGCAGCACCAGATGCAATAGAGCAAAATTTTCCTATTTTTAATTTATCTACATCTGTCCGTTCATCATCTAGATAGCGTACGCAATGTTCTTCAAAATGTCTCCCGTGATAAAATCCTGAATAATAGCTGTATTCTCCAACTTCTATATTCGGGTTAGTTATATGTTCTTTTATCAAATAGCTGTCTTTCCAGCTAGTAAATATATTTTTCATTTAAAAGCCTCCTATAATTTATATTTTTTGAAAGACAGCACTAACTTCGTGTTTTTTTCATAGACATGTTGTCATCTCCCCTATATAATAAATACAAAATCAGTATATACATAACGAAAATATAAGTCAAATCGGTTTAATAGGAGTGGCGAAATGATTGAAAGTCAAAATATTTTGAAATAAAACGTACGCCGTACAATTAAAATCATAAAAAAAATGGAAATCACAGTTAAAATGTGACATATGTCACAGATGCTTTAGCGTAATAACTCTATAATAATGAAGGTATGGGACCAAGCATTCCCATACATGATCGTTGTTTATACAACAATTAGATACCTTAACTATGCTAAATCGACATTTCGACCCCCGTTGTATGTCGGATCCATCAAAACCACTGCTTCCCCGGCGGTGGTTTTTTTATGCCATAAATTTATGGAAATTAGAGATTCTTGTATCTAAATAGTCATAATTATGTCATCGTATTGTTGTTGAAGCATTTGGCTTTTGTGTGTAAAATTAAAACGTAAAAAGAACACGTTTATAAAAGGGGTTCAAAATTATATGATGGGAGTATTGGCATATGTTATTTAATTCATTTGAATTTATGGTATTTTTTCCGATAGTTGTATTTTTGTATTTTTTTTGTCCGCAAAAATACAGGTGGGCATTGTTATTAGGAGCTAGTTATTATTTTTACATGGCGTGGAGGCCAGAGTATATAGTGTTGATACTAGCATCAACTATAATAGACTATACGCTTAGTTTAAAAATGGGTGCTGAGAAAAAGAAGAAAAATAGAAAGAAATATTTATATTTGAGTTTAGTATCGAATTTGGGTTTGTTATTTATATTCAAGTATTTTGGATTTTTTAATGATAGTCTAGTAGCTGTAAGTTCATTTTTTGGAGGAAACTATAAAGGAATATCTTTAGAGTTATTATTGCCTATGGGAATATCATTTTATACATTCCAAACTCTTAGCTACACTATAGATGTTTATAATGGAAAGATTAAACCAGAGAAACATTTAGGAATATTTGCGTTATATGTTTCTTTTTTTCCGCAATTAGTTGCAGGTCCGATAGAGCGTTCAAATAGATTATTGCCACAATTTTATAAGAAACATGAGTTTGAATATGACAGAGTTAGCGATGGTCTAAAAAGAATGGCAATTGGTTTTTTTAAGAAAGTAGTAATTGCAGATAGAGTAGCAATAGCAGTAAATACTGTTTATAACAATCCAAGAGAGTATCAAGGAGTAGTGTTAATTGTAGCCACAATTTTATTTGCTATACAGATTTATTGCGATTTTTCTGGGTATTCCGATATAGCTATTGGTGCAGCTAAGGTTATGGGTTTCGATTTGATGGAAAATTTCAAAAGACCTTACTTTTCAAGATCAATTGGAGAATTTTGGAGTAGATGGCATATATCACTTTCGAGTTGGTTCAGAGATTACGTATATATACCATTAGGTGGAAATAGAGTAAAAATGTCAAAAATGCATATAAATATAATTATTACTTTTCTGATAAGCGGACTTTGGCATGGTGCTAATTGGACATTTGTAGCATGGGGAGGAATACATGGCATATATTTAGTTGTGGAAAAAATGGTAGGTGTAAGGGTGCCAAAATCTAGAGTTAGATACATACTTCATGTGATTACGACATTTGCATTAGTTTGTGTAGCGTGGGTATTTTTTAGGGCAAATACATTTTCAGATGCGATTTATATAGTAACACATCTAGGTTTTGATCCTAGAGAAATCTTGAATATGCATCAGATAAAAGCTGATTTATTAAATATTGGATTAGATAAAATTCAATGGATAATTAGTTTCTTTTCCATAGTTATGATGTTCATTATCCAATATCTAGAAGAGAGAGAATCTATAATAGATAGGATAAGACGAAAACCTGTTTTATTTAGGTGGAGTTTATATTATGTACTAATTATGGCTATAATATTTTTAGCTATAACGAACAATCAAGAATTTATATATTTTCAGTTTTAAGGAGACGAAATATGAAGAAATTTGCAAAGAAATTAGCTATTATGGCTTTTTTAGTATTACTAACTCTTTTGGTTGTGGATTATGCAGTTACTAGCGGTCTTAAAAAATCAGAGTGTTATTTATTTTCAGAGTGGAATGACATAATTCGTGGAGAAGTAAATGCCGATTGGATAATAAATGGAAGTTCTAGAGCGTGGGTAACGATATCTCCACAAATACTAGAAGAGAATTTAAATCAAAGTTTTTATAATTTAGGATTAGATGGATACCCTTTTTTCATGGAGAAAGCAAGGTATGATTTGTTTTTAAAATATAATAAAAAACCAAAAGGGATAATTCAGGCACTGGATTTATTTTTACTCGCAAAGCGAAATGGACTTTACAATGAAGGTCAATTTTTACCATATATTGATGAGCCTATTTTGAAAAATTCAGTGAGTGCATATGATGGTTTGAGTTTTATAGATTCAAAAATACCTGCTATGCGATATATTCATAGACCTGAGATTATGGAGATTGGTATTGCAGAATTTACAGGAATGAGACATATAACAAATAATAAATATAAAGGTTATGAAGGTCAAGAAAAATCTTGGGACCACACATTTGATTCATTTTATGAAATGCACAAGAAAGAGGGAATATTTCAAAAAATAGACGAGGATATATTAAAATTGTTTGATGAGTACTTATGCAAATGTAAAGAAGATGGAATAGAAATAGTTCTCGTCTATCCTCCTGAGTATATCGAAGCTCAGAAACTATATAGAAATAGAGAAGACGTAATGGATATATACAGAGAGCTATCTTTAAAATATGATTTCAAATTTATTGATTATAGCGATAATTACCTAAGTCATGATAAGGCATACTTTTATAATTCTCAGCACTTGAACAAAAAAGGTTCGGAGTTATTTACAGAAGATTTATCAAAGAAACTTCTAAAATGACAAAACATTCTTCTACTTGTCACATAACTGCCATATAAGAATTCTATAATTAAGACAAGAACAAAGATAAACCCGATGGAAATCTTAGAAATAAAGGTTGATGGGACGAAAGGAGAATGAAAATGAAAAAAATGATGAGTATATTGTTAGCAGGATTTATGGTCTTAGCTAGTGCAAGTGTAGGATTTGCAACATCAGACATAGGAGCAGGGGCAGCAAAAGAGGATGGAAACTTAACATTAGAGGACATGCTAGAATACGCTATAGAAGACGAGTACATGGCAAAAGCAGAATATGAGTATATCATAGAAGAATTGGATGGCGGTAGACCATTTACAAACATAGTTAAAGCAGAAGATACACATATAGAATGGTTAAAGCCATTATTTGAAAAATACGATGTGGATTTTCCAGAGTTTGACTCGGATGATTATCTAGTGAAACCAGATAGTATTGAAAGCGCATTAGAACTTGGAGTGGATGCAGAAGTGGCAAATATAGCGATGTATGAAAGCTTCTTAAAAGAGGATTTACCAGAGGACGTTGAAAAGGTATTCGAATATTTGAAGAGAGGTTCTGAAAATCATCTAAAAGCATTTGAAAGAGGAACAACAGGCAATTTCGGTCAAGGTAGAACGGATGAAAATTGGAAAGGTAATGGTCTGGGCAGAAATACAGATGAGAATAGAGGTAATAGAAATAATGACGGGCAAAGAGGACAAGGTAGAGGAAATGGCGAACCACTTAGAGACGGAAGCGGTGGATTTGAAGATTGTCCATATTTAGAAGACTAAAAAGAATCAATCAACGAATATTTTGTAAAATAATGGAATCCCTAGCGGCTATTAATCATAAAATTAATTGTAGCTAGGGATTTTTTTGCTTAACTTTAAAAATTAACTAACGAAAATGTTTTAGATTAAATAAATTGAAT
>JAOAQY010000124.1 GCA_025210965.1 Tissierellales bacterium | reverse complement strand
GTGAGCAGATAAAATATTCCGAATCCAAGGATAAGAAATGAAAGCCTCTTAAAATACTTCCAAGCTTTCTCCGGGTTATTATCTATTAGATTTTTCATTATATGTTTACAGTGCTACTTACTTTATTAATGCCACACAACGTTGACGTATATGGCAAGTAGGCGATTGCGGACTTCTAACTTATCAAACCGATAAGATTTTGAAGCGGGCTACACCCCTTGAATTTACATGCATTACGCCTATTTGCTATATACATTGTTAGGGGCTGGGCTTCATTACTTCTTTTTGTTTTTTTTCTCCAACATTTTTATAGCTTTATCAAAATCCGATTCTATTTTCTGCGTTTTGTTGAACTTGTCATATTCTCCAAATGCTTTTTGTTCTGCTTGTTTTGCTGAAATACTACCTTTTCCTTCCAACACTTTATATTCGTTAAAATCTAGAAATTTATTCACACTAACCGAAAATTGTTCCATTGTGAATGTGTTTCTATTCTCAATTATTCGTTCAATGTAATCAAAGTAACCACTAATTGTCCTCTCTAATCCTTTTATTTCTGTTTCTGACAGATAGTTTTTTGCAATATTTGTATCAGATTTTAGAATTCTACCTTCAGGAGAATTTTTCCATGATTTCAATCCCATAAACTCCTTATTTGCATCAGCTTTGCCATAAATAATTTCTGCAGCTGTATTTCCATGAATTGCAAAATGAAATTTATTTTGAACTGTTGCATAAAACTCTTTTGTTACATCTGATTTGGGGTCATAATCAATACTACATTCAGCAAAAATATCTGTAATTTGTTGGTATATCCTCCTTTCACTCGAACGAATAGAACGAACACGTTCTAATAATTCACGAAAATAGTCTTTCCCAAAATACCTACCATTTTTTAACCGTTCATCATCCATCACAAATCCCTTAATAATATATTCTTTAAGAGTTTGAGTAGCCCATATTCTAAATTTGGTAGCTTGTTGAGAATTTACTCTGTATCCAACAGAAATTATTGCATCAAGATTGAAATATTTAACTTGGTATTTTTTATTGTCCGATGCAGTTGTTTCCAAAATGGAAATAACTGATTCTTCTTCAAGTTCACCTGTTTCAAAAATATTCTTTAAATGCTTACTAATTGCTGGCACCTGAACACCAAATAATTGAGCTATTGATTTTTGAGAGAGCCAAACAGTGTCCTCATTTAAAATAACTTCTACTTTAATATTTCCTTCAGGAGCAGAGTAAAGCAAAAATTCTGTTAACTCATCTTTTATCGAAAGTTTTTTCATATATACTTTTCAAATAGATATTTCATATTTGTAAAAATACTATTTCCTGAATTAGTATTGTGTCTTTTTATAGACTGTTTATTTCGCTTAATAAATCTTGGTTCAAAATTTCTTTGTTTTTCAAATATTCCATAAATCTATTCCCTCGATATTTACAAGTCTGTTCTATTGAAGACAATATCATGTATGAATTTATTGAATTCTCTGTAAAAATACGATTGCCTTTTTCTCGATGCTTTGCAAATGACTTAATTGCATACTCAGCATTATTATTGTGCCATGGGATATTATCGTATTCCAAAAAAGTAAATAATTTTTCTTTGTATTTCTTAAACCGTAAAATATACTTAAGAGCTAAATCTGATGACACGTTTTCATTTAAAGTCAAATTATAAAAATCATCGACTTCCTTTTTATACCTCTTCAGAAAATGTCTTTTCAGACCTTTTTCATCTATAGTTAAAACGATTGATTTTAGAAGTTTACCAAAGTCAATAACGATTTTCTTTAATTCGTCATCAAATTGATTATGAAAAAAATCTGTATTCAAATCGCGCAGTAAATGGACAATACATTTTTGTTGTTTCTGAGGCAAACTATCATAACCTTTATAAAAATCTGATAATACTACACCTTTAAAATTACACAGAAAATCCTTCAGGAAATCAGCTTTCCTATCAGGTCTAAAAAGGTAGTATACAGTATTGAAGTTTGAGAAAACCCATACATATCCTTTTCGTTTCTTATCCAATTTTACTTCTGTTTCATCAATTTGTATCAAATTTCCACTTATTAATTCCTTGCGTATTAACTCATACGTTTTTGTACACTTTAAAGCAACATCTTGCTTAAATTCAAAAACTCTAATTTTGTTAATATTGATATTGAAATCAATTAGAGAATCAGCAATAGAACTAAAACTAACATTATGAGCAACATGTTGGTTTACACAATAATTTTTTAAGTTGTCTCCGAACATTTTTATATGAAAGACATTTTGAGGACTGAAACGCTTTGAACATTTTTTGCATTTCACAACACCTCCATTATATTGAACTATCCACCTTTTAATTCCATTCTGCATATATTTTAAGTCAATTACAGTCCTTCTGGTATGCTTTACTCTGTTTCTTAAATTCTTTTTAGCCACTGTTTTACAGTTAGGACATTTTTTAGGATAGACCTCTCGTATTTCATTGGGAACAATTCGTTTATGCTTAGTTTTCTGGCGAAGTCGGAAACTCTTTTTCGAAACCTTATCAGTACGGATGTATATTTTATCTTGATTATATGTAAAATATGAGAGCTTGTTTATTTCATTCAAAGTATTTTCGAAATAATCATCAGTATTTCTCCAATTATAAACACTTTCTCTCCTAAGACTAGGAATTGAAATATAGTCTTCCTTATTTTTGGTTACATTGACAATTGAATCATAAAGAATTCTTAATGCTATGCAATCCTCTTTATTATAAATGATTAAATTAGATTTTACTTCAGAACTCTTATTTACTTCCCAACATTTTCGATTAATTATAGCTGATAATCCATCTGAAATATTTGTACTCCAATTGAACCCTAAATTTTGAGCTAAATTTTTAAGTGTTGGATAATATATGTTACCTGAGATTTGACTTAATAGATTAACACATTTATTCTTTAAAGTTGGATAATTTCTTTTTTCTAGCTCCTTAAAAAGTTTATTCTCTGCATTTCCATAATGATAAATCACCGAATTGTCTGTAGACAAAAAATTATGCAATTCAGATAACATATTTTCAAACTCACTTTTTGTGTCAGCCCAGTAATATTTATAAAATTGCTCATCATTCCTGATTGCCAATACGCCTACTAAATAAATGAAATTTTCGGCTGGTAAATATTCAATATCTAAGAAAATTCTGTTACTTGATTCTATAGAATCAGGCAAGTCCCAAACATAAATTCTGTTTTCTCTAATAGATAAAGCCCTTAATTCATGATAATATCGCTTTACATTTTTCCGTGGTCTAAAAGTGTATGATAATTGTTCAATAGTGAATATACCCTTATTATTAAATCGTTTGACTATTGTTTCATTGGTACCTCCTAAAAGGCTTATACAATTCTTTGCTTTCTGTTCTTCATAGCATTCTCCCTCATAGGAACAAATTTTACAGTTATTTTTATAAAATTGATTAGTATCACTTTGATTCTTATAAAGAAAATCTAGGTAGGAGTTTAAATCTTTTCTTACATTCCGTTTATTGTTCTCTAGTGCAACTTTTTGAAGTTTTAATTCTGAATTAAAGAAATAAAACCAATTGACATCATTGCTGAGTATTTCTTCATAAGCCAAACAAAGCAGGGAGTAATATAGCTTCTCTCTACTTGTCAGCGAATAAGTATAACTATAGAAAATAGGAGCAAAAGAAATATCATCTTTGCTTTTATCAATTTTAAATAAGTCAAAAGCAATATTAAAATCATTCCATTCGATTTGTTTGTTAATGCAATAAAATCCGATGTTAAATGTATTTATATCTAGGAGAGAGCTTTTAGATTGAAATTCATATTTATCTAGAAGTTGATTTTTAATCCATGCTCCTTGATTATGCATGAATTGTTCATATTCAGAAAATACATACTCTTTATTATTTATTATTTTCTTTGCTTTATATGGGCATTCTAGATACGATTTTATGATTTCATTGTGTGTCACTTGCGTCTTTTTTTGCTTTGCCCCTAACGGTTTGGCTATGTGGAGTGCGGGACTTTGAAACGCTTTACAGTCAGGCTGCCACTGAGCCAATTCGTTTATTCATATTTTTGTTTTTATAGCCAAATCGTCAAAGACGAATTGGCGGTGTTGCTACGAAGAACTGCGGTTGGATTACTCGCTGTACCCCGCATTACATATGAGCCTTTGTTGTGTGTAGTAATTTTTCTACTTTTTCTACAAGCTCAGATGTGTTGTTTATTTTAATAAGTCTTAACTCAATGTCCTTATTATTATCATTGAATTTTTTAGCTTCACTCATTACCATAGGAGTTAAATCCGTATTGTAAATAAACCATGCTTCTCCAGGTCGACCTATCATAGTATTAATGAATTTCTTAAATGAACCAAGTCCTACTTTACTTTTAGTTAAAAGCTTGAATTCAATAAAGTAGGCTTTATTTTCTTTTTCAATAACAAAGTCATAGCCCTCGTCTCGTTTTGGAATACTGAATTTGATGTCCTTTATTGATTTTAAAGCTTCAATAAATTCCTTTTCTTTCTGTATTGCGAAATCTTTATAAGAAATGTCAACCGTCGATTCTTCTATTTCATTATCAATTTCTTCCTGTTTATCTTTTTCTAGTTTCCATCTTCGATAAAAACTAAATATCCCGATTATACTTGCAATTAATGAAATTATAATTGACAAAATGATTAGTAGTTTATTTTTGTCTCTTTGTTCTCTTGATTTCTCATATTCTGCCCATGCCTGTTCGGGAATTAAAACAGTTTTTAATGTTTCCAGTTTGTTTGTCAATTCCATGCGTTTCTCCAGTGGAAGAAATTTGTCCTCTATAAAAGAGAGTTGACATAGCGTTAGAATTTCATAAAAGGAATATGGAATTGCAACTTTTTCCTCAAGCTCTTTTCCGACAACCACAGTCTTTATTTCGTGAATTGTTATTGTTGAATCCTTGTAAACAAGCTCCTTTATTGTTTGAATAGTTTGGCGTTTTGAGGAATTTAATTTCTCATTTTGATTTTCTTTTATCCACGAAGGAACGTAAATAGTACCAAAATAAATTGTCAATAGAATACCTACTATTCCAAATATATTTGATAAGTTTTTAATTAACCAGCTAAAAAATATTTTCATCGTTGTTTTATTATTGAAAAAACGGTTCCTTTCTTCATTACTCATTGCCTTGTGAGGTAGTTTGCTTGTTTTTTCTTTGTTTATTTTTCTTTCTATTTTGCCTATTCCTTTTGTTCATTTTGTAATGGTCAATTATGGTCAAAATTTTTGCTACTATTCTATATTTAAAAAAGTTGTAGGATTCAACATGAATAACCTCTTCTGGATATTTACTTCTAACCCTGTTTACTTCTTCCTCAAAACTGATAATATCAATTTTTTTATAATCGAATTTTCCATCTTTCTTTTGGTTTTCAAGAAATCTTTGGAGCGTTTCTTTTGTCTCTAAACTTTCCTTTGTAAGTTGAAATTTTGAAAATCGTTTATGACGATAGTCGTCTTTATAAAGTGAGATTACATATTCCTCTTCTTTTTCTGTAGTAACCTCAATCAAAAACTTTACGTTACTCCCATAACTTTTATCTTTAAAACGATACCGGATAGGGTCGATTAGTGCTGTTGAATGATTTTCGAAAAAAGGAATAATTGGGTCCCATTGTTTTGTGTTAGATTTAACCGTGTATTTACCATTGGAGGTCGTTAGTAAAATTTTGCTTTTAACTTTCTTATTATCTATTAGTTTGTCAATTCTTGTCAGCCGAGAACCTAAACTATAAAAAAGAATAGGTTCATATTCTTTGTAATAAACTTCAAACGGTTTCAGAATTAATGGCGAGTCGGAAAAGTCCTCAACAAGCAAATAATTATTTAGTCCAAATTTTATATAGATTTTGAATATTATAGCAGCTCTATCTTTTAAATTCTCAACGATTATACTGCTTACATATTTGTCTTCACAGTCAATTGAACTCGTAACAGAATAACCACACCTAAATCGTTGTCCAGCTTTTAATGAAAAAGCTCGAATTGTAAAATACAACGCAATTATTGAAATCAATAATGCTGTAATTGAGACTAAGCTGCTTGTTATATTTTCATCTAAAGTTATGGTCATCTGGGCTGTTTATTATTACACACAACGGTTGGCTAGATGAAGCGATTGGCGATTTAACGAACCAAACCTTCCAAAACTCCACTGAGCCAAATCTTTTATTTGTTTTTACCTTTTCATTTTAAAGCCAAATAAAAGATTTGGCGGTAGTCAATTACCCTACTTAACTTTCAAGTGCTCACGAACGCCAAATGCTTTATACTAGCGTGTTGGGGCTAGTTCTTTCTTTAATAAAATCTGTTCAATAGTTTCTCTGATTTATATCCATTCTCCTTCTTTTCTTTAAGTCTAATCCAAGGAGCATCATATTTTGAATACATTACAAAACAAGCATGTTCAGTTTTTATTTTGTTATCTATTTTAGTCATTTTTGAACATACAAACCATGGAGCTCCAGCAATACCTGTATAGATATATGACCTGTCTGTTATATTCCTATTCCATTTGACAACATCCCATTTAAATTCAGCCAGAAACTTAATACCTTCTTCATGAAATTTGAATTCTTTATTTGCATTATTCCAAGAAAAGCTTAAATCAAATTGGTTATTCCAAATCATTCCCCAATTTTCAGATCTGTTAGGATCTCCTATTGCATGCATGTAAAATAAAGTATCTCCAATTACCTTTGAAAGTTCTTTCAGTTTGCTGTTTAATTCTTTTCTGACACGATTATAGTCAATTAAAAACGGTTCGTAATAAAAATAAAATTCTTCTGGGATTTCTTTTTTCACATATAAACTCTCCGATTTAAACAGAGATTTTAATTTGTCTTTATTACTCTGCTGGGAAAACGTATTCATTGCTAACAGGATAAAAACCAAAGACAAAAAGGTTCTAATTATAACGTTTTGTATGT
>JAOAQY010000123.1 GCA_025210965.1 Tissierellales bacterium | reverse complement strand
CTTAAATGAGCAAGAAGCCGCAACTATAATGATGGTTACACACGATGCATTTGCTGCGAGTTATTGTAAGCGAATACTTTTTATAAAAGACGGCAGAATCTATACGGAAATCGTCAGAGGTGGAGATAGAAAAGAGTTTTTTAATAAGATTCTCGATGTGTTGTCTGTTTTAGGAAATGGCTAAAACAAAACCATTTAGGATTCGTATTTGTTTCATATTTCCCAAATGAAACAAATCAGATCCTAAATGGTTTTTTATTTTTAAATATACCCTATATATTGTCTTTTAGAATTCAGCATCCACATATTCATATGCCTTTTCTTCACCTTTAAGTACTCTAAGTGCACCTAAAGCAAGTGATTCCAATTCATTTTCTCCAGCTAAAATTTCAACAGGAGCAATAAATTCTACTTTTTTCTTTATCCAATCTGTCATCATTTTAGAGTAAGCAATTCCACCTGTAATTATAACTCTATCTACTCTTCCGTCTACAACTGTCGCAAGTTCACCAATTCCCTTGGCAATCTGCGATGCCATAGCATAATAAACAAGTTTCGCTTTTTCGTCGCCACTTTCTATCATAGATTCTACTTCTCTTGCATCTACTGTTCCAAGATAAGCTACCAATCCGCCCTTGCCTCTCAATTTCTTTTTCATAGTGTTTTTGTCATATGTCCCAGAATAACACATATTTATGAGTTGTTTACAAGGAACTCTACCAGCACGCTCTGGAGAGAATGGTCCCTCATCATCAGAAACTATATCTATCATCTTTCCACCGCTGTGGACACTTAGTGATATTCCTCCACCAAGATGAGCTACTATAAGATTTGATTCTGGATAACATAATTTGTTCTCCTCGCAGCATTTAAGTGCTGCCGCTCTCATATTCAATGCATGTATTAAACTCTCTCTCTTAATCTCTGGCATACCAGATATACGTGCATGTTCTTCTAATTCATCTACTGCAACTGCATCGTAAATATATGCATTTACGCCAATATCATTAGCTATATCTAGTGCTATCGCTGCTGCTAAATTTGATGCATGCTCTGCGATAGGTTTGTTTCTAAGGCGATTGACCATAGTCTCATTAACTTGATATGCACCCGATTTAACAGGAGGCAATAATCCCCCGCGGCCTACTATAGCAGATAACTCCTCTACTTTATAACCATTTGCTTCTAAAAATGCTAATATGCTGTCTTTTCTCATATGGTATTGATCCATTACAGTCTCATAACGCTCTATTTCCTCCGCTGGATGATCAATAGTTTGTTTTATTTGTTCCACTTCATTTTCATAAACGGCAATCTTAGTCGATGTAGAACCTGGATTGATGACAAGTAATTTATAATTCAATTTACTTTTCCTCCTTGCTAAAAAATTTTAATACTTACAATTATTTTATAAGAAAAAAGACCATATGACAAGGACTAGTCAAAAGGTCTTTTAAAATATCAAATATTTATTATTTTTCTAAATTCGGATAAAGCTCTGAAACTAGTTGCTTTAATCCATCAATGTATCTCATAGTTGCTCCAGATATCAATTTTTCATCTATCAAGAATACTTTGCCTTCTTTTACTGCTTTTATTTGATCGTATCCTGGTCTCGCTTCTATTTGTTCTAGAGTAATTCCTCTATTCATAACTCCCTGCTGAGCAATATAAATTTCAATCTCATTTGCTCTAGCCAAAAGCTGTTCTTCACCGTAAGTTTCAACTGTTGATTTCCCATCATGCTCTACATCTGCCGCTATGTTTTCAAGATTCAAGATTTGAAGAGCTGTGCCAGCAAAAGACTCTGGAGTAGCTGTCTTAAATTTCTTTCCTATACTCTCAAAATAAGCTTTTCTAGGTGTTTGATCTGCCACCTTAGCTTTTATAGTGTCTATCTCGCCGTGGAATTCTTTCAAAAGTTCTTCTGCCTCTTTTTCTTTTCCTGATAGTAGCCCCAATGTCTTCATATACTCATCAAATTCGTCATATGTTTTCACATAAAGAGTAGCTACTGTTATTCCTGCATCTCTAAGACTTTGTATATACTCTGGGTACTTATTTGCAATCATATCTCTCACAAGTACCAAATCTGGCTGAGCTGCTATAATCACTTCTGGATCATCCTTGTAAGTATACTTAGTTTTTTCATTTACATCTTCTGGGTATTTGTCACTAGTACTTACTCCTATAATTTCATCATCCAATCCAAGTGCAAATAAATTTTCAGTATGAACTGAATAAAGCGAAATAATTTTTTCAGCAGGTTTCTCTAACTTGATAGTAACGCCCATGTTGTCAACAAATTCTATTTTAGTTGACTCTGCATCCTTTTCAGTAGACACCTCTTGTTCGACTGCTGCCTGATTCTCTGTTTTTACATCTGGACTCGCACTACTCTGACACCCTACCATTAGAGCAACTACTATCATCCAGATTACTAATAACCTCTTTTTCATTAATAATCCTCCCTCAATATTTTATTTAAATCAATAGAAGAGCATCCTTGTAGAACTCTCCCTCTATATTAAAAACCTCTTTTAATGCAATTTCATCAAGAACTTCACGACTTTTTCCTGCTCTATAAATTTTTTGGTCTTTAAGTATAACCAATTTGTCACAATACTTCCTTGCAAAAGACAAATCATGCACAACCGCTATAACTAATTTGTTTCGAATAGCTTGTTCTCGAAGCAATTTGAAATAATTGACCTTGAAATAAATATCTGCATTTGAAGTACCTTCATCAAGTATCAATGCCTCGCTCTCTTGGCACAATGTCTTAGCAAACATAACTCTTTGAAGTTCTCCTCCGCTCAGTTCTGTCACCTTTTTATGTCTAAAATCCTGAATTTCAGTTTGCTTGATATAATTTTCTTTTTTGCTATCATCGCATTTTTCTTTGAGTTTTCGCCCGCTATACGTTCCCATATGTAACAATTCTTCTACAGTAAATCCGAACTGAGTAGTGGCATTTTGTGGCAAATAAGCCAATTTTCTCGCACGCTTTAAAAGCGTATATTCATCAATAGGAATTTCATCTACTAAAACTACACCATTATCAGGTTTAAGATTACTAGTCAGCAAATCTATCAATGTAGTTTTGCCAGAACCATTTGGTCCAATAATTCCATATACGAATCCTTTTTCAAATTCAAAATTTATATTGTCTAGTATTGATTTCACGCCATAATTTTTGCTAATATTTTCAAGTTTAATCACAGCGCTCACCTCTTTTTCTCAAATAAATATATATGAAGAACGGCCCACCGACCAATGTTGTAAGGACTCCCACTGGTATTTCATGGGGTAATATCGTCCTAGTCATAGTATCTGCCAACAATAAAAATAGTCCTCCTAGTATGCTAGCTAGCGGAATTATCTTTCTATTATCTGCTCCTATAAGCATCCTCGCTAGGTGGGGAACCACTAAACCTACAAAAGCTATGATACCACAAATCGCTACGCAGTATCCTGTAACTACAGATGCTGTGACTATAAGGATTTTATAAACCCTGTCATAATCCACGCCCATAGTTCTAGCCTCTTTTTTACCAAGTGTAATTAAGTTTAGTTCTTCTGAATAGTAAAGAGCTAATCCTAGTGAAACAACAACTACTATAGCTAATGGTAAAATTTGAATAAGTTTTTTTGATGCTAAATTGCCCATGAGCCAATAAACCATTGATACTACATCTTCATCCGCTAAACTTTTAAGCAAACTAAGACCTGCTGAAAATACACTTCCTACAATAATTCCAGCCAAAACTAAGCTAGATTGAGTCATACTCCCCTTTATTTGTGCTAATTTAAGTACCAAAAGAAGAGTGAGTAGCGCGAACGCTATAGCCGACAATTGGATCGGCACATAGAGTCCTACTTTAATGCCTATGAACATTGCCAGTATGGCGCCAAATGCGCCACCTGATGCGATTCCTAGAGTATAAGAGTCGGCCAATGGATTGTTGAGAAGGGCTTGAAACAGTGTTCCGCTAATTGCTAAACCAATGCCTACTACTATTGCTACTAAAACTCTCGGGAAACGAATTTGGTAAAAAATCGTCTTTGCAATATTAGCATCTAAAGCATTTAAATCTGCTTTTCCCGCATAAACCGCAAAAATACTAAGACATATTAGTATTAGCGTCAACAAAATCATACTTAACATGTATTTTAACTGCTTCTCCATCGATCGACGTCCTTTCTGTTTGCCGTAATAAACAACTCTAGGCATAAAAAAACACCCTTAGTGGGTGTCTTGTCACAAATTAATCATGAGCTCATGAGTTGGGAGACTACAAAAACTCGCATTTGTTTCAGGACCTACTTCCCACCGAAATAGTCGTGCAGTTTTATCTGGCAGGTCTCCTGACTCATGCCTAAAACGTATGAATACCTTCCCAGTTTCCCAGTGGTTAAACACACTCAGCATATACAGTAGCGGGGGCTGTGCTGGGTTTTCACCAGCTTCCCTTTTCAATCGCACCGCGATCACCAAATAAATGAATGATTCTACATCATTCGCGCTATCTTACTTCTATATGATTATAACATGTGCTATCACTCATGACAAATCATATTTCCTAAATACATCTTAATATTTCTTAGTTTTTTGCTAATATTTGTAATCCATTTTGATTTATATTTTTAATTAAAATAGATACAAAACCAAGCATTATTATACCTTTTGCAATACTAGTAATACTTATACTCCACCAAACACCACTAAGTTCTAGAGCTGTTGCAGAAAGTGCGTATGCCATTGGTATTCTAAGGCCTGTAAGCGTAATACTCGTTACAGATGGTATATGCGTCTTACCAAGACCATTAAAAAATCCAGATGTAGTAATCTCTATACACATAAACAGCTGTGAATATCCTAGTATCTTCATATACACTGCACCTTCTTGTATTGCATTTACATCAGTTGTAAATATAGAAAATAATTCTCTACCAAAAAATACAAACAGACAGGTCACCATAGCACCAATGCCTACCATCAAATACATTGCTATTTTGTATGCTTTTATTATTCTCTTTTGCTCTTTTGCTCCATAGTTTTGTCCTACAAATGTACCAAGTGCAGTTGCAATACCACTCGCAGTCATCCATGAGAGAGCCTCTATTTGAGAACCTACTTTTTGAACGGCTATAGGCGTTGGCCCCCAATTCGTAATGATTCTAGCTATTACCATTGCTATTATAGTAAAACAAGCACTTTGAACCCCTACAGGCAAACCTAATTTTATAACTTTTTTTATAATATCTATCTGTAGTTTATTTTTCAAACTAAAACCTTCAAACAAATGTATGTGTTTCTTTAATGACAATATAAACAATAATGTCACTATAAATTGTGCGGAGATAGTAGCTAAAGCAGCACCATCTACCCCCAAATTAAATCCAAATATCAAAAGTGGATCCAATACGATATTTGCTAAAAGCCCCATACTATTTATCCAAAATGGAGTTTTGCTATCTCCCGAACCATTGAATATACCAGTTAAAACCGGATTTACAAAATAAAATGGTAAACCAAATGTTATTATTTTAAGATAGGATTCTGCCATTTGGATTACATTAGAATCTCCTAAATTGAATATACCAATCAATTGATGAGACAGCAAAAACACTATTATCGAATAGAGAATAGACATAATAACATTCAGTTTTATGGTGTGTCCCACATATGCATGGGTAAGTTTTATATCCTTTTTACCTACTGATTGTGCTACGCCAACTTCTGCTCCTATTTTGGTTAGCATGATAAATGCCATCGCAAACCAAGGGTAGAAGCCAGCAGTTCCGACTGCAGCTAAAGCATCACTGCTAAGTTTCCCTATCCAAAATAAATCTGTAAGATTGTATGCCATCTGGAAAAATGACGTTCCTATTATTGGAAGGGCCAACAATATCATCTTTTTAAGAATTGGCCCTGATGTTAAATCGTTTTTTGTATTCATTGTATTCCTCCATCTTTCATTTCATCCTAATATTATAACCACAAAAATACTTTTATGCTCTATTTTTTTTAAAATCAAATAAAAAAGAAGATATCGAATTTAATATCACCTCAATATCTTCTTCATTATGGGTATTTATGCTAAGCTTTTTTAGCTACGATAAGAAATCTATGCAGTGTCATATCTAAATGTCCTCTGCACTCTATCTCATCGTAAATTTTTCTGAGCCCATGCTCATATTTTTCCAAATCAAAATCTGGAATTTGCCATGGAATTGCCTTTAGATAATATACCAAAGCGCTCAGTTCATAAGTTCGCGTTATAGTAAAATCTTCTAACGCTTTTTCTATCGTGAAGTTTCCCAATTTGCTTAATGCACTCTCTAAATCCCAATCAATATACTCCATTTCAGGTGCTCCAAGCTTTTCATTCAATTCCCAATCATTTTTCCCACCAACCTGCTGAGTAATGAAATATCCACCTGGTTTTAAAATCCTGTAAATTTCGCCAGGATCATAAGATTCATGCCTATTTATTATAAGATCATATCGTTCGCTTTCTATCGGAAATTTTTCATCCGAGTTTACAGCATACACATTTATTCCCATAGGCTCTAATCTTTCTTTAGCTATCAGTATATTTGGTGGATACGACTCTGTCGCTTCCACTATTTCAGGCAAGTTTTCGAGAGAACTTAAAAATTCTCCGCCGCCAGTTCCCATGTCAAGCATGGCATTAGCATCTTCTATATATTTGCGTATAAGCGTTTCGTAATTCCATTTAAGAGGTGATTCTTGCATTATTCCTCTTTTGTTTATATAAGAAAAATCCCAACCTTCAAATTTTTCATTGTAAGCTTTTAATTCATTTTCAAATGTCATATCAGTATTCCCCCTATTTAATATAATTTTCCGAACCTACAATTTGATTCTTAAATTAGGAGGTGCTCTTGGTTGTTATCCGTAATCCACCTTTGACATAATTTCAACTCCTAGTAATTCCGAATTTGTAACTACTATAATATATCTACATCAATTATAACAATATCCAGAAATCTTACCTAGGTATAGTTTAGTTTACTAAAACTTTGCCATAACTTTATTAACCCCATTCATAAAGTTCTTCTGCAAGCAACTCTAATCGCTCATTATCAATTATTTTTATCATGTTTCTATGTCTTTCAATCATTCCTTGATTTTCAAGCTCATTCAATGTTCTTATCAAATGTCTATAACTACTGCCCAAAAATTGAGCTGCATCCTTTAAATTGTAAATCTCAACTTCATCTAATTGCTCTTTTCCTGCTTTACAAATAGAAACTATATAGCTAGCAATTCTATTTTCTAATGGATACAACAAATTAAACATGTTTTTCCCAGCACTTTGATTCATCTTTTTTGCCAGCGAATACATTATATAATCCTTAAATTTTATATCAGTTTTTGTTTTCTCAATCAATACATTCCTATCTATAGCTATATAAACTGTATCGGTAAGAGCTTCTGCTATATAGTCGGTCTCTCTTCCAAGTGCATACTCGACATCTCCTAGTACCCCAAACGGTCTATAAAAACTAATAAGAAGTACTTTTCCATTACTAGAATGAGAGTATATCTTTGCTCTCCCCTCAACCATTATCAAAAAACTATCTAGTATGCCTTCTGGCGAAACTATATATTCTCTCTTTTGATAAGATCTGAGCGTCATATGTTCTTTTATAGTTTCATCTGTAAATAGCTTCATGACATCAAATTTTTCTATATAATAATCTAATAATTTTGGATCATTAATAATCTTCATATTCCCACTCCATCAAAATCCCAATTTTTTTTATTTTTTTATAAAAAGATGACATATGTCATTTTCTACATATCATATTTAAGTTACAATAAAACACGTAGAGAGTAGTAAAACACTCC
Source organism: Tissierellales bacterium (assembly GCA_025210965.1). Taxonomy (NCBI): domain Bacteria; kingdom Bacillati; phylum Bacillota; class Tissierellia; order Tissierellales; species Tissierellales bacterium. The sequence goes on along the minus strand of JAOAQY010000123.1, from coordinate 511 downwards.
TAAACACCCTAAAACCTAAACAATTACTTCATGGAATATATTATTCCCTGGAATAAAAAGAGCCGCCGGGCTCTTTTTATTTGCAAATGAAAACCTACAAATCAAAATAAGACCTTGAGTTTTACTACTCTTGGTCTTATTTTTACATATATTGTGCTTTATAACAAGCCCTTATTATTAATTTCTAAAAATAACAGTTTCTTTCTTAAATAAACTAAGCACAAATCCAATAGCAAGAGCTACATAAATACCAGTCCAAACAAACACTATAGATAAATGCATGGGGTCAAATATACCTACTAGCACTTCTTTTATTATAGAAATGGTATTTATAATTGGAATATGAAAATAAATAGATGGAATCAATTTGCCATCTAAGTACATAGTAAAATAAGCTGGAATCAATACTACAAATGTTATAGGTGTCAAATACGTTTGTGCTTCCTTGAAATTCCTAGCATAAAAACTAATCGCAAGTTCAAGAGCTGCAAATGCCATTGTAAGGCCTACT
>JAOAQY010000122.1 GCA_025210965.1 Tissierellales bacterium | reverse complement strand
GCTAAGAATTTTGAAACATTTGTATTGCCATCTTTGAGAGGTGCTATAAATAAGTTTGTTTACAAACCAGGTTATAAAATTGGTTCGGAGCTAGATGGTGTTAAAACACTAAAAATTACATCTAGTGAAGGGACAAAGTCAAATGAACTTAACTTTAAAGGTGCAGATGATGTTAGAATACAATTCTACGGAGCAGCAGAGAAGAATACAGTGGATGGAACAGAAAATGATGATATTATAGTGACAAAAGAGCTTGAAAAAACACCTGAAAGACAGCAAGGAAGTACATTCCACGGATGGGGTGGAGATGATACTCTTGTAGGTACGAATGTAAGTGATAGTCTATATGGAGATGACGGTAGAGATATCATAGATGGTAAAGGTGGAGCTGATAAACTCTACGGTGGTATAGGTAATGATATTATAGCAGCGTATGAAGCTAGTAAAGTAGTAGATGGTGGAGACGGAATAGACAAGGTTGATTACCACAATGCATCTAAAGGTATAGAACTTGATTTAAATACTCAAACAGTAAAATTTGCAAAGCGCATAACTGAGAGGGTTTATGATGTCGAGTACGGTAATCAAAAGAATATAGTGTCTATGGAACAAGCTGTAGGTAGTGCGTTTGGAGATAAATTGTATGGATTTGATGACAAGACAAACTTCATTATGGGATACAAAGGCAATGACCATATTTTTGGTGGAAATGCAGATGATGTTCTAAATGGTGGAGAAGGATATGATGAACTTTACGGAAAAGAAGGAAATGACAATTTAGCTGGTAAAGAAGGCAATGACAGACTTTATGGCGATGCTGGAAATGATAATTTATATGGTGGTCTTGGCGCGGACGAACTTTACGGTGGAGACGGTGATGATGTTATGTTTACTGAGTTTTTATCGGAAAGAGAACATGAAGAAGTTGATTCGAATATTTATGATTATGCTGATGGTGGAGCTGGAAACGATAGAATATATGGAAGTGGAAAAGCTGATAGATTGATTGGAGGCTTAGGCGACGATAAATTGTATGGCCGCGGTGGAGATGATCAAATATACGGCGGAGAAGGCGATGACCACATTGAAGATGTCGATGGCAAAAACTATATAAATGCAGGTGCTGGTGATGATATAGTTTATGACTATCACGGAAATGATATAGTTGTAGGTGGCGATGGATATGATTATTTAGATTATACAAAGATGAATGATTATATGGCAGAAGCTGAAGGCAGTAACCTAAGAGATATAAAGATAGATTTGGAGAACAATAAGTTTTCTTACAATGATGGTGAAGCTAAGGAACATGGAATTTACGAGTTTGAGGCCGTAATAGGAAGTGATATGGCCGAAGAAATAATTGGAACTGAAATTGACAACAACATAGCTGGTAATGGAGGCTCTGATACTATTTATGCTAGAGCTGGAAATGATACTGTTAAAGGTGGAGACGGAGATGACAAAATCTTTGGAGAAGCTGGAGGCGATAAGCTTTATGGAGGTCTTGGATCTGATGAGATAGATGGTGGATCTGGAGATGATACTATTTATGGCGAACAAGGCGATGATGTGTTGGTAGGCGGAGCTGGAGACGATTTCATGGCCGGAGGAATAGGCAACGATGAGTTAATAGGTGGCGCTGGAGATGACAAAATGTTTGGTGGTCTAGGTGATGATACTTATAGATTCAGTGGACATGATTTTGGCGACGATTCTATATACGACCCGGCAGCTGGAAATGACAAAATAGTGTTTGAAGGATTAGGTTCAGATGATTTGACATTTGATAGAAATGGCAAGGATTTGGTTATCAATTCTGTTCGTGAAGACGGCGGAAGACTTACTGTAAGCGATTGGTTTGCAGGAGCAGATCACAAAATGGATATCGTGTCATCTGATGGATATGATTTCACAGAAAAGATAAGAGCTAAAGGTCTAGCTAACGATGTCATCAGAGGTGATGAGAAGGCTAATGAGTTGTATGGTAAAGTTGGAGATGATGAATTACATGGTCTAGGCGGAGCTGATAAACTTTATGGAGGCATAGGAAATGACAAGTTATATGGTGGAGACGGAAATGATGAGCTCTACGGTGGAGATGGAAATGATAATTTGTATGCTGGAAATGGAGATGTGAGATTAGAAGGTGGCGCAGGCAATGATTTGTACCATATCGATAAAGATTCAAGCGGACACAAGACGATATACACTGAAAATGGAGCTAATGAAAATATTATAATGAATGATGCTGCATTTTTCACATCGAATATTGAACTTGAGAAGCAAGATGACGATTTGACTATTACATTTAAGGATAAGAACAATAGTGCAATAACTATAGAGGATTGGTTTGCTGGTGATGAACATAAAATAGGAATAAATGAGGGACTTGGTGGTGTAAAAAATCAATTTACAGTTAGCCAAATAGATAAACTTATACACGATATGGCTATATTCGAAGGGGATAGTGGCGTAGGAGTTGTTGACTCACAAAGCGGAAATACTGAAAATCCTATTGGAGAGATATTTAATCCTGAGGACAATCCTTTTGGAGAAATAGAGCCGTGCTAGTCTATAGGTAATATAAAAAGATTTACTAGTATGAAATATTAAAAGTACTAGAATATTTATCTATAAAATATTTAGGAGGAAAGGCAATGAAATTACAAGATCAAGCAAACAAATTAGCGGAAGCAATAAAAGAAAGCGATGAGTACAAAGCTTTTAAAAATGCTATCGCTGAAGTGGAGGGTGACAAAGAAGCAGAGGACATGGTTAAGGAACTTAAGGTGATGCAGTTTGAGATTCAAAGAGCTACTGCTAGAGGTGAGAAAATTGACGAAGAGAAAGTTAGAGCTAGTCAAGAGTTGTATCACTCGTGCATAGTAAATCCTAAATTGGCAAACTTCTTTCAAGCTGAGTTCAAATTTACGAAGGTGATGGAAGATATTCAAAAGATAATTACGAGTGCAGTAGAGTAAATTAGTTAAATTGTCTTGAAATAGATTGATAGCTTAGTTAAATTTACAATAACAAAAGGTGTCTTTTTCATAGAAAAATTGTTTTAGTTACAATGATTTTTCTGGGAAAGACACCTTTTTTTAAATTTTTTTTATTTTTTTTGAAATTGAGGTTTACAAATTAGAAAGTATTTACGTTTCTATATAGTGAGGGATTTATTTTTCACTATTTTTTAGTTCTATGATTTTACTTAATGCATCATCTGGAAGTTGAAAATAATTAGTAATCATATCGTTCATATTTATTTTCACTGTATTAGAATCTTTGTATATAGTTATGACTTGATTCGTATAGTATTTTGATAAATCTTGGTTTTTATTTAGTTCTTGAGGTGTTTCGGTTTGACTAAATCTAAGCTCAAATATAGGCGTATCTATATTATAGTTTTCATAAGTAGAGTCTGTATATTTCCATTTATCCATAGATAATGTCTTTAGGGTGAATTTTTTTATGGCATTATGTGAATTTATAGTAGCTACTACAGAGCCATCAGATAAGTCGATTTTTTCAAGTTTGAATTTTTTACCATTTTCAGGATCTTTAGTATCATCGAATTCATAGTCATCTACATCAATAGATCCGAATGCTTCATTGATTGAATCTTTGATCAAATCAGGGTCTATATCACTCATAGCTTTATCGATTTCAGTAGCTACAGTTTTTTGCATCTCTTTCATTTCGGGTTCTACTTCTTTTGCAGCTTTTTCTAATTCTTTTTCAATTATTGCAGGTAGGTCAGCTAATGTTACATCATCGTATTTTTCATCGTTTTCTTTTAAATTGTCTTCAGTTGATGGAGTATTTTCATCGCTCGGATTATTATTTGGCATATTTGCAAAAACTAGTGATCCTATACTTAGTATGCATACTAAGGCTAATATTGCTATTATAACGTTTTTTTTGCTTGAATCTTTCATATTAAAAACATCTCCCTTTGTATTTTAGTGATTTTATGTACAATATGAGTATATGCTTATTAGATACAATAATCAAGATTATTCGGTGCAATTACAGAAAATTAACATAGTGAATTATCGGTGTTTATTTTTGGCTTTTATATCTTAAAAATTATTTTTCAAAAAAATTGTTTTAACCCAAAGCGTGCGGGTATATACTCATTACAATACAAAAAAAGGAGATGATAAAAGCAAACAAAGTTAATCAATTCCTAATTAACAGGAGTATCAAGGAAATTTAGTCAGAAAGAGGTGAGTCCACCAAAGCATGATAGATGAAAATATTAATTCGTATTAAAAGGCAGCTCTAGCGAGAAATCAAGGGTTGCCTATTTTTTTGTGCAAAATTAATCGCCAATAAGTTACCTTAAGGTGGTGCCAGGCACCGTCTTAAGGTAACTTATTCGTGATTAGATTTATTTATAGGAAAACAAAATGCATAGAGAATGTTTATAATAATCGCGATATTGGATGATCTGTGATATGTTTATAAGGGAAAATTTGTAATTTTGCATTTAGGAGATATTATGAAATATAAAAAGTTTTTTGTAGTTTCTATTGTTATATTGGGACTTTTGATAAATGTATTAGTGGCGTTGTCGAGAATATACATAAGTTTGCCAGCTGTAATAGCGACGAGTATTTTAGGAACTGCTATTGTAGGGGCTTTTTTAGGGCCGATTGCAGGAGCGATGATTGGTGGCATTTTTAGCGCCACGTGGATGTATGTAGATAGTGGTTTGAGTTATAGAATGATACTTGCACTTATTCCGATGATGGAAGGTTTTGTAGCTGGAACTGTTTTTTCAAATAGAGTGTTTCGAAATATAGCTATCAGAATTATGGTGCTGAGTTTTATTATTCCGATTTGGGGATATTTTGTTTCTGCGATTTGTTTTGGCGGATTTGAAAGAGTTATGAGTGAATCATTTATCAGTGAATTGGTAAAGTGTTATGCGAGTCATGTTTCTAATAAATTTATGAATAATTTTTTGAGCTATGGAATTTCATGTTCTATGGCGGGGGTTTTGGCATATAAATTACGAGGGAGGATTTTAAAAGATGAAGTTTAAGAAGTATTTGATGTATGTATTAAGTGCGGCGCTTTTAATAAGTGCGAGTGGATGTTCTAGTAACGCGAGTGAAAGTAGTTCAAATGAAAGTAAGTCTAGCGAGGTAGTGGCAGAGACGAAATCAAAGAATTCGAGTGAAAATGCAGTACAATCTGATAAAGCTATATCTGATTCTGATGTAAGTTACAAAACTATGAGTATAGCTGATGCTAAGGCAGTTGTAGGAGATGAAGATACGTTATTTGTAGACCTTAGAAGTGAGGCTGAGTATATAGGCTGGCAGATAGATGCAAGTAGGGGCGGTCACATAAAGGGAGCTGTCGATTTTCCTGCTGATTGGTTTGATATACTTGATAGCGATGAAGATACTAAGGGAGAGCTAGATAGAAGGCATATTGATACTGAAAAGAGTATAGTTTTGTATGATGATTCTAGTGTCGATGAGAGCATCATAAAAGAGCTTAATTCGCTAGGCTATGAAGATATTTCAGTATTAGAGGGAGGAGCTATAGCTTGGAGCGGCGATGAATCTCTTCCTATGGAAAAGATGGAACATTATGAACTTTTGGTCTATCCAGAGTGGGTACAGAGCTTAGTTGATGGAGAAAATCCAGATACCTATGATGGCGGAGATTATAAGATAGTGGAACTTAGTTTTGGGAAACAAGAGGCTGATTACGAAAAAGGACATATAAAAGGAGCTGTTCATGTAGACGAGACTATAAATGAGATTATAGGACTTAGAAATTTGGCAGATTATGAGTTTGTTCCTCAAGATCAGAAGGAGGATTTTTGGAATAGACCTGATGATGCTACTATAGAGCAGATGATAACAGATCTTGGAATTACAAAGGATACTACAGTTGTAATATACGGTCCGAATACTACAGCTGCATCTAGGTGTGCGGTGACTATGAAATACGCTGGAGTAGAGGATGTTAGGATATTAAATGGTGGTATAGAGAGGTGGAATTTAGATCAAATGCCACTTGAATCTGGAGTAGTAAATCCTGAAAAAGCTAAAGAGTTTGGAGCGGATGTTCCAGCAAATCCTAAAGTAATGATAGATTTAGATGATGAGATGAAGCTTATAGATGATCCGAATGCAGTTATAGCTTCTATTAGAAGTTGGCCAGAGTATATTTGTGATGTGAGTGGCTATACTTATATAGGAGAAGCTGGAGATATAGTGAATTCTAGATTTGGCTATGCTGGATCAGATCCATATCATATGGAGGATTATAGAAATCCAGATAATACTATGTTTAACTATCATATGATAGCTAAAAGATGGGCTGATTGGGGAATTACACCAGATAAATATGTTTCTTTCCACTGCGGAACTGGATGGAGAGCTAGTGAAACTTATATGTACGCGGCAGCTATGGGTTGGGAAAATATAAGTGTTTACGATGGAGGATGGTATGAATGGCATCTGAGAGAGGATACTCCACGAAAAACGGCAGGTATACCAGAGGATATTCCTTATTTGCCAGTGGATTCTTGTGGATATACTAAATAGACTACAAAGTGCTACTTATGAAGAGATGATGAGATTTTTTGATGAGTGGAGGTAAAAAACTGAACTTAGTGAATATATCTTCACAAGTTTAGTTTTTTTGTAAATTATTGTGGTATCATTAATTAAAGATGGAAAGTAATATGAATTTACAGCATAAAGGAAGTTATATTACCTAAGAACCACACGTCTTTAGGCGTTTGGAGTTTAAGATTAGGAGGCGTGATATGAAAATAAGCACGAGTCACAGTAATGGATGGTTGTTCACAGGGACTAGAAATGACAATGCGAGACGATTTGATGTTCAAAAACTACATGATAGAGAGATTGATAGTTTGTTTAAGGATAATAAATTCCGATTGGGTAATTACACTAATAAAAATGGCTCGCTTTTATCTGTAAATCAGGAAGTCAGGGCGTTGTTTTCGAGAATTACACGTCATGAAATTTATGCTCAAAGTTCTTCTACAGACGCTACAGAAGAGCAATTACGGCAAGTGTTGAAGGAACAAGAATATATAGTTCATAGTAGTACTGTTATGGAAGTTGATTTAGATGATGAAGTCGATATGGAGGAGTATGCTGACTATATAGAAAAAATTACATTAGAATTAGCAGATGGGGACAAAGAAGAATTAGAAAAACTGAGAGAAGCGTATGAAAATGCTAAGCGCAGTTTGAGAGCACAGCTCCCAGAGAAGTATCAAGAAGAAGCTGCACGGTTTGAAAATCGATTAGATGAAAAATTTGATAGATTAATCAAGGCTGAAAAACTAGAAAAACCAGATTTTTCTTCTAAATTAGAACTAAAGCACGAATCGCAGCGTGAGAGCTTGTATTTTGAGCTTTTAGCGGAGCCATTTAGAGTGAAAGAACCTGAAATTGTATTGCGGATTGATACTCAAACTCAGGTAGATGGGTTTAAAGAACCATCGTATGTGAGTGTTGAGAAGACGACGGATAGACTAAAGCAACTTAGTAGAGATATATTAGAACAGGGATTGGCTAGTGTAGAGGAGCTGAAAAGTGCTTTTGCAAATGGTTATAATGAGGCAGTGCCAAATAATTTTGCATATAGACTACAAAGTGCGACTTATGAAGAGATGATGAGATTTTTTGATGAGTGGAAGTAAAAAAATAGCTGAATTTATAAAAGGAAAGTGTTTCCTTTGTAAGTTCGGCTATTTTTTTGTCTGAATGAAGAAAAATTCATTTTAACTATCGTAAATAAATGTTCTCTTTCTGCATATTTTTGTCAATTTTTGAAAAGTAGAGTACTAATGGTTCTAAATTTGATATCATTAATAAATACACAGTGTAAACCGTGAGTTTTGAAAATGTCGATTGAATAAATTCATATTAATGCGTAATTAACTGTGAACAAAATGAACAAAAAAGACAGCTACTTGAGCGTGGTAAAGCAAGTTATAAACGATAACAGATGGATTTAACAAGTGAAAATAAGCTGTGAACATGTGATCTAGTTCACGAAAAAAGGTGGAAAAATATTATGAACTATGTTAATATCATCAAAAGGTAAATGCAAACTTGTTTAAATCAAGTGGAGTTAGTTATGAAAGGAGAGCGATGAATGGAAAAAAATGAATTGAAGAAGTCACTTAGCAGTTTTATAATAGCAGCCCAGCTCAATCATGTTGCACTAAATCCAGAGCAGATAGACCATGAGTTTGCGCTCGAAGGGCAGGACTTAGGCGAGAAGGATATATTGCTAGTGAGCAAGAAAGTTGGATTAAAAGCTAAGTCGACTCAGATGGAATTTAATAAGCTTATAAAGTGTCCTCTTCCAGTACTTATAGAAAATGAAGATGGGGATTTTATAGTATTAGCAAGAGCTAGAGAAGATAAGGTAATGGTATTTGATCCAGAAAAAGAAGCTGCCGAGGAGATGACTCCAGAGGAGCTTGGAGATATTTGGACTGGTAAAGTAATACTGATGAAAAATAAAGATTTCAAAAATAGAAATATAAAATTTGGATTGAAATGGTTTATACCAACTATATTGAAATTCAAAAAGTCATTTATTGATGTTCTGATGGCGGCATTTATGTTACAGATAATAGGACTTATATCGCCACTTATTATACAGGCAATTATAGATAAGGTTTTGGTTCACAAGAGTTTTACGACGCTAAATGGACTTATGATAGGATTAATAATTGTAATTACATTTGAGATGTTTATGGGAGTTGCTAGAAATTACGTATTTTCACATGTTACCAATAGAATCGACGTAATTCTTAGCTCTAGGATATTTAATCATTTATTTAAACTTCCACTTAAGTTTTTTGAAGTTAGAAGGGTTGGAGAGACTATAGCTAGAGTTAAAGAGGTTGAAAATGTAAGAAGGTTTTTGACAGGAGCACCTCTTTCAACAGTGCTAGATTTGATGTTTTTAGTAGTGTATATAGTAGTGATGTATATGTATAGCAAAACTCTTAGCAATATAGTAATGCTATCACTCCCGCTATTTATTGGATTATCGCTATTTATTACACCGATACTAAAAAATCAATTGAAGGAAAAGTTCCAGTACAATGCAGAGATGCACAGTTTTCTAGTAGAATCTGTATCTGGAGTTCAGACTATAAAGTCTTTTGCGCTAGAGCCACTTAGCCAGAAGAGATGGGAAGATAAGGTAGCCGATTATACAGGTTCATCGTTTAAAACGTCGATAACAGGTGGTACTTCAGGAGCTGTAGCTCAGTTTATTCAGAGAGGTACTGATTTAGCTATACTTTGGGTAGGTACTCATATGGTTATAAGTGGGAAGCTTACAGTAGGTCAGTTGATTGCATTTAGAATGCTTTCTGGAAGAGTAAGTGGACCGATACTTAGACTTGTGAATTTATGGCAAGAGTTCCAACAGATGAGTGTTTCTATAGAGCGACTTGGAGATATATTTAATTCAGTACCAGAACCAAGTGCCGATGGTAGCAAGGTTAGATTGCCAGGCATAAAGGGAAATATAGAGTTTCAAAATGTTACCTATAGATATAGACCAAATACGCCAGAAGCTATCAAGAATCTTTCGTTTAGAATACCAGCTGGAAAGACTGTAGGTGTCGTTGGAAGATCTGGTTCAGGAAAGAGTACTCTTTTGAAGCTAGTCCAAAGGCTCTATGTAGCTGAAGCTGGCAAGATAATGATAGACGGAGTGGATATATCTATGGCAGATCCACACTGGCTCAGAAGGCAAATTGGTGTAGTGCTTCAGGAAAACTATTTGTTTAGTGGAACGATAAAGGATAATATTTGTATTCACAAACCAGAAGCTACTATGGACGAAATAGTGCACTGTGCAAAATTAGCAGGAGCACATGAGTTTATACTTGCTACTCCAGAAGGATATGATACTCAGGTTGGAGAGAAGGGAACGGCCCTTTCCGGAGGACAGCGTCAGAGAATAGCAATTGCAAGAGCGCTTATTACAAATCCTAGAATTTTAATATTTGATGAGGCAACATCGGCGCTAGATTATGAATCTGAGAATATCATACAGAAGAATTTAGCTAACATATGTAAGGGACGTACAGTACTTATAATAGCACATAGACTTTCTACAATAAAAGATTGCGATGCTATTATGGTTTTAGATAAGGGAAGTCTAATGGAAGTTGGTTCACATAGTGAATTGATTGAGAGAAAGGGTCTTTATCACTATCTATTTAGTCAACAAGATAGCTAAACTAAAGTATGGATTTGGAGGAGATATGAGATATGAAGCTTTTTAAAGAAAAAGATATTAGAACCGAATTTTTACCTTCGGCGCTAGAGATCATAGAGACACCAGAATCACCTCTTGGTAAAGCTGTGATTTGGCTTATTTCACTTATACTACTTAGTGCGATAACTTGGTCTATATTTTGTAAAGTAGATGAAGTCTCTATAGCTAGGGGAAGAGTTGTACCAAACGGTAATATAAAGGTGATGCAGTCTCTTGAAGGTGGTTCTATAGAAAATATAAATGTAAAAGAAGGACAAAATGTTAAAGCTGGTCAGCTTTTGATGAAATTCGATACATCTATTTTAGAAGATGAAAAAGATAAGATTGAAACTGCATTAAATACTGCCAAACTTGAGCGTAAGCTTTTGATTGGTACGATAAATGGAAATGATGAAAAAATAGAAGATTCGAATGGAATTGATGTGGAAAGCTTTGATATGCAGTCAAGTTACAATGATGCAAAAGATGAGGAGTACTTAAAGAAGCAGGAAGCTCTTGAAAATAATATAAAATCGAGTGTGAAAGAACTAGAGAGAGAACAGAAAAAGCTAGATACTTTGAATGTCAAACTCAGAAAGCTAGAAGATGAGGAAGATAAGTATAGAAAGCTCTATGAGAATGATGGTATAACTGAATATCAATACAATACGAAGAAGGCAGAGTTAGATTCTGTGATTCAAGAAGTTGAGGTTCAAAAGACGAATATAGAGATATCTAGTCAGAGAATAGCTAGTATGAGAAATCAAAAAAAGCTTAGTGCTGCCGATTATAATAAGAGTAATATGAAGGAAATAGTCGAGAAAGATAAGGCGATACAGCAGCTTGAAAAGGAACTTTCAAAGGTGAATAAGAGGATAGAGAAGCAGACTATCGTATCGCCTATAGATGGTATAGTTCAGAGTATAAGTGAAAATACTATCGGGGGAGTTGTAGCTGCTGGAAAATCTATTGTATCTATAGTGCCAGATGGAAGTGAACTAGTGATAGAGGCTTCTGTGCTAAATAGGGACATTGGCTTTATAGAGGTAGGACAAGAAGCTGAAATAAAATTCGATGCTTTTCCGTTTCAAAGGTATGGTGTCATAGAAGGAGAAGTGGTTTATATAAGTCCCGATGCTGTTAGAGATCAGCAGCTAGGATATGTTTACAAGGCTAAAGTTAGAATGGACAAGAATTTCATTCATATTGGCAATAAGGATGTAGATATAACTCCTGGAATGACGGTTACAGTAGAAGCAAAAGTAGGAGAGAGAAGAATAATTGATTTCTTTATACCTGGAATAAAGAGCTTCAAAGAGAGTTTTGAATTAAGGTAGTTTAATGCATTAATTCACAAAGGTGAGTTAATGCATTGTTTTCACCATTTAAACGAACTGCGTTAAATTCAATCGTGATGGAAAATCTTTCTAATTCAATGTAGTAGATGTTTTTGTTTTTATAATTTATTGAATTTTACTAATATATTTTACAAAAAGATGCTAGAGGGTTTTGATTTTAAACATTACAATAATCTGAAAAGACAGAAAATTATTAATATTTAAAATGGAAATATTGTTTTATCCTGCTCAATCAATGAAATAAAGGGATTTGGTTTAGCGATAAATATATATGAGAGGGAGAGTGAAATTATGACGGTTAACACAGAAGGAACTAACAACCTAGGTAATGGAAACTTTTGGGATGAACTTAAAGAG
>JAOAQY010000121.1 GCA_025210965.1 Tissierellales bacterium | reverse complement strand
TTGCTTGTGATTTTTGCGATAAAGGATGACACAAATATACTATGGCCGACTTGTTGCAGCCATACAAATAGAAAATCAGTTCCAGTACCAGTCAATCCACCATAAATCCATATTCCGATCGGTGTACCTATGAGTGGACAAACGATGCTCAGAATAATACCTGTAACTATTGCAGTTTTAAAATTGAATTTGTATTTTTTAGCTATAAATCCAACTATCAAACCAACACTTACATTTACGAGTAAAAATGGGATATCACGTGGACTGAATATTACTCCTGTAATGAGATTTGTAAGTCCACCGACTGTAGCACCGTACATAGGTCCAAAATAAACTGCTATAAAAATTGTGCCTATTACATCCAAAAATATTGGAAGTTTGAGGCTACTAGCAAATATTCCGAGAACTATATTCATTGCAATAGCTATGGCGCACATGATCATCATAAATGTTTTGTTGTTTTTCATAATTACCTCCTAGCATTATTATTTCAATGACAATCAGTATTATATATCAAATAATTATTTGAACCCAATTGATTATTTGAATAAAAAAAATATAGCTATTTGAATTTTTTATAATAACTGTCAAGAGATTTCATTTATGTTATATTTTTAATTTGAGAAAAAAATAATACTGGGTAATTAATCCGCTTGAAAACACAGAATACATATAATGGTAAAGGGAGAAGATATCATGAAAAGAAGCAAAAGAATAGTTATGGTAAGTCATTGTATATTGAATCAAAACTCGGTAGTAAAGCCGCTTGCTAGGGCAAAAGGCGCATTTCCTATATCAAAGATTATACTAGAAGAGGGCGTAGGAATTATACAATTGCCATGCCCAGAGTTTAAGTATTTAGGCTTAGATAGAAAACCAATGAGCAAAGAGGAATATGATAGCAATGACTATAGGAATCTTTGCCGCAAGCTATTTAACTCAATTTGTGAAGATTTGCAAAAATACATAGAATCGGGATATGAGTTTATAGGAATAGTGGGAATAAATCACAGTCCTACATGTAGCATAAGTGGCAATATGGGGATATACATGGAAGAGATATTTGAAATACTTCAAAGTATGAATATAGAATTTAAGACATTTGAAATCCCAACAGACTATGATGAGAATTCATCTGATGAAAATTTTGAGATGGAATTTAGAAAATTTTTGGGGTAATTTTCGTTGAAATTTAAACGAAAACTTGCTATAATAATAAAGTTCCACTTTTTAAACGTGGTGCATAAAGGCAGACAAAATGTGAATTAAAATAGTAAACCTGTTGATAAGTTTCAGAAAACTCACGGAATTTATCAACAGGTTTTTTGTTTTTGTGCGGAAAAGTCTGAAAGTTTTGATTAGATAGTAAATATTTACAAAAGTCATATAGTGTGATAAAATATCAAAATATATTGTGAAGCAATATTTAATAAAGATAGGAGTGGTCAAGATGTCAGAGCATAAAAAGAAGAAAACTATAGCAGTACATATATTTCCCAAATTTGAAAATCAATCAAAGATAGAGGCTGTGAGATCAAGATTTGATTTCCTATATGGACTAGTAGAACCTCACATCACGCTTATATTTCCATTTGAAACAGATAAAGAATTAGATGTATTGAAGGAAGAAGTGAATTTGAGACTTCAAGGAACAAAAAAATTTAAGTTGAAGATGCAGGGCTTTGAAGCAGTTGATTGCTTTGGATATTATATGTTTTTGAAAGTAGTAGATGGAAATGACGCTATAGAGAGCTTACATTATAAATTGCACGAAGGATTGTTCAGTGATTATGCTACATGCTGGACTAAAGAAAAAACGTATAAACCGCATATGACAGTAGGTAGATTCAAAACAAAGTGTGAAATGGACAAAGCATATGAAGAACTCAAAACTAAAGAAGACATATTTGAGATAGAAGTAGATAGATTGGTTATGGAGCGAATTGGAGAAAATGAAGAGTCTATAATTGAAGGCGAATTTTTGTTTTAGACTTGAGTTGAATCGGAGTGGTTTCAATTTTTAAGAACTGCTTGAGCTAGAAAAAACATTTTTTACATTTTTAGCTAATTTTCATAATACCTTTACAACTAAATTAACAGGATGTATAATCATGTTGTAAAGGATAAAATTGAATGAAAATTTAAAGCTTTTTGTAAAGGGTGAGCTTATGAATCTGATAGAGATCAATAGAATGTATTTGAGAGAGTGGGAAATGGCGTTTATTTTTGTTATGGCGTTGATAAATATATCGACAGTGAGTTCTCTAATGTATAACCTAGTATTAGGAAATAAATTCCTAAAATTTAGAGTGAGGAGAATAGAAATATCTAGAATAATTTTGATAGTTGTTTTGGTATTTTGGAATACATATTTTCTGTACTATGAGCAATATAGAGTAAGTGAATATGGAATCAGTTTTATAACAGTTTTTGCTGTGTTGATTTTAGGAATAGGAATTTTTGGTATTAGAAGTTTACTTTTGTACCATTTGACAGAGGATGGTATATTTACAGGAGCTAGAATTATACCATATTGCGATATGGAAGGCTATACGTGGGTTAAGGATCCGAATAAAAACGATTCTTATAGATTGGAGTTTATGCTAGAAAGCTGGAGATATAATCCAAAGCTAAATACAAATCAAATATATATAGTTGCATATAGTGTGAAAAATTATGAAATGGAGAAAATAGAAACATTTTTATCGAAAAAATTAGAGCATATAAAATACAAAGATAGCATCTAACGTTGAAATTTAAACGAAAACTTGCTATAATGATAAAGCACCACTTTTTAAACGTGGTGCACAAAAACAGACAAAATGTGAATTAAAATAGTAAAACTGTTGATAAGTTTCAGAAAACTCGAGAAACTTATCAACAGTTTTTTGTTTTTGTGTGGAAAAGTCTGAATATTTTTATTTTGATTTTATAAATAAATTATCTATGTCTAAATCAGTTATAGATTTGTAGTCAGATATGTCATTGTTATTTCTTAAATCTAGATAATATAGTTGAGACATAGATTTAAGTGTTTGGATGATTGAATCATTCAATTTGTTATTATTTAAAATTAAAATTTGGAGAGAAGTAATATCCTTCAAATCAGATATATCAACTAGTTTGTTGCACTTAAATTAAGAGCTATTAGACTACTTAAATTCTTTAGAGGACTTAAATCTTTAATACTACTATCTGGAAGACTTATTGCAACTAGATTTTTAATTTTATCTATTTCTTCTATAGAACTGATAGATTCCCAGTTCAAAT
>JAOAQY010000120.1 GCA_025210965.1 Tissierellales bacterium | reverse complement strand
TTCAGTAAATTTATTATTTCGATATTCAAATTCAGTTCTAAATTCTTTGAATTCGATAGGTTGTTCATCGACAAGAGATATTTGAGAAGTAGTGTAGTATAAATGATCATTATCAAGTTTTGCAAAACCTAATGTTTTAGTAACTTCCACTCCATCTGGCGATTCAAGCAAATAACTTTCACCAACCCAAGCTAAGTTAAAATCAAAATTGTACATTAAATAATCAGCACCACTAACTCCAGTTCCACGGCCCATTCTTTTTGTTTCTAATAAAAAAAACGATGAATCTAAAACACTAAATTTAAGTATATCATTTTCATAAAGCTTTAATTTCAAATCTTTATTTTTTTCCTCAAAAACCATGAAATTAGTAGAATGAAATTCAGAATTCATATCATGAAAAATGATTAAATTACTATCATTGATATTTAGGGTATAGATGTTTTCTATTTTTATATCATCAGCCTCTATAGCTAAAGATTCATCACTTGAATTATTTATTATATTTTTTATTGCAGCAAGTTTTTCTGTATTGGACAAAGTTTCTGTTGACGAATAAGTTTTTGAATTTTCATAGTGATTTAAAAATATAAATACAGCTAAAATAAAAATAATTGAAATTGAAAATTTAAAAAAATTTTTTTGCATGATAACATCTCCCATTATAAAAAGTGTATACTAATTAACCATTATGATTCTAGCCACGGCATATAACGCTTCAAATCAATTATGTTATTTTTTGATATGTCTAAATCACGAAGAATTTTAGTGCTGTTCTTAAGAAAACTCAAATCTTTTAATCCGGTATTTGACAGTGATAACGATTCAAGATTTTCAAAACTCAAGCGATTCAAAAATGAGAAATCATTGATTTTAGAATTATTTAAAGAAATCATTTCCAAATTTTTTCCGCATTCAAGACCTTTTGTAGATTTAAAAGAACAGTTTTCTGCATATAATGTTTTTATTTGCGGCAAATTTTCTTTAAAATTCATTTCAGGTGATATATTTAATCCAGATATATCTAGAAAGTCTAAATTTCTAAAGGAGTTATTATCAGAAACTAAGTTTATTTCTGCATCAGAATTATAAGATATATTTAAGAGCTCTAAAGAAGAGTTTCCCAATATAGATTGTTCGTTATCTCCTATTCTTAATTGATTTTCATTAAGATAAAGTGTATTTAATGTTTCTGCATATTCTAAATCATCTATATTGCTTATATGATTAGAGCTTACATCTAATGTTTTTAAACCCTTTATATTTTGAATTCCATTTAGATTTTTTAAATTATTTTTACTTGCAGTTATATCTTTTATCTCATAATTTTTAATGAAATCTAGCGTTTTCAAATTGCAATTAGATATATCTAATTGGTTTATATGCCTAGTAGTGTCTTCATCTCCAATAGTTATCGTATAATTTATGGGATTGTTTGAAAGATTGAGGTATCCTATACTTTTAAATTTCATCAAAGGGGTCAAATCAGATATATTATTCTTATTTAAATCAATGCTATCAAGTTTTTCGAGACCACAAATAGGAGTTATGTCTGAAATAGAATTATTTTCTAAATCTAAATGAGCTAAATTTGTAAAGCTAGCAAACGCATTTAAGTCAGTTATATTGTTACTTGATAGTCTTAAATTTTCAATCCAATAACATTTTTCTAATCCACTAATATCTGTTATTAAGTTTTCAGCTAGTGTAAGGTCTTTAAGCTTAACCAAATCTTCCAGTGTAGAAATTTTAGTTATTTTATTTTCACTAAGGCTTAAATCCCTTAATTTGGTTAAGCTATTTAAAGCTTCAATGTTTTCTATTTCATTTATGGCTAAATTCAATTCTTTAAGCTGAGGTAAGTTGCTTTTTTTTACATTAGATAAGTCTTTTATATTATTTTCAACCAGCTTCAAAATTGAAAGCTGGTTGAGATTTAGTTTGGGAAATTTTTCGAGTCCTACATTTATTAATTTAAGCTCTTCTAAATGATTCAAATTATTTAATAAGTCTACATCATTAAAGGGCGAATCAGTAATCCAAAGTGTCGACATATCCATTTTACCTATAGCATCGTAATTTTCTATTTTGCAATTAATTATATTAAGAAATTCAATATTTTCGAGTTTTTCGAGACCATTTAGAGATTTTATATTATATTTGTCATCAACATTATCGATTGTAAATGAATTGTAATTTTCTAATTCCGAAAGTTTTATAGCTGACGGATTTTCTACATAGTCATTATCTTTTAGATACTTTCTAAGTTCAGCATCTTCTATATGTAAATAAGTAACTTCAGATTCATCGGATATTGCCGCTTTGTTTTCTAAATCTAGTGTTTGACTTTTACAACTAGAAGCTGCTCCACCTATAATTATAGCTGCTAGCAAAAATATCAATGTTTTCTTATGATTCATAATGTCACTTCCTTGTGGAATTATTTTGTTTATCTACTCTTAGCTTAATAATTTTAAAATATAGTTTAGTTAATTATACTATTTTAATTATAACATATATAATTAATTACATAATAAAAACCAAACACAAATCAGATGCCGTCCTCGTTTTGTTCATCAGATACAAAGTATAAAATAACGTTATTTAATTTCAATGGAAATTTTTCCCTTGAAATTCCTTTACATTTATCATCGTTTATATTATGATGTATTCAAAACATCTATGGAGGTTTAATTTGAAAAACAAAAAGTCTAAGTACAATAAGAAAAATATTCACAAAAACAATGATAAAAATGATACTAAACTATTTTATGGAATCCTATTTGCATTGGTTTTAGTAGTCCTATTAGCAAAATTTATCAACGGAAAATTCGCCTTACGTTTTATCATCACTCTTGGAGTAGCTTATAGCTCTAGTCGCTTGATGAAAAAATATCAGCATAGTGGCGATTGATTGTTTTATAATTTATTTTAATGAAAAATCTTTTCAAAAGGAGTATATATTTTTATGGAAACTATTATTTTAGCAACAATTCTTATCCTATTTCTAAAGTTTTTAAATTCAATGTTTGATTACAAACGTAGAGTTAGATCATATTTCGATTCTATCATTGGATATCGTGCCTTTAATACTTTCGTATTCTTACTATTATTTTCACCTATCATTTATATTTCAGGTGCTTTCTTTTTTGTTTCTGATTTTTATTTTGTCTTTTTTGCTGGATTATTATATATAAATTATATTCCAAAAGAAATAAAATCATGATGTAAAAGCGAAGAACTCCTAAATTTAGGAGTTCTTCATTTTTCAATTTGTCTCTTGATTATCTTGTCTCTCTATCTGCTCTCGCAGTTTTTCTATTCTCTGAAGCTCAAGACCTGTCACTTCAGCTATTTGTTCTGTGCTTAAATTTATTTTTATTAGATTTCTAGCTACCTCTAGTTTTTCTTCTTGTCTACCTTTTTCCATGCCTTGCGCTTCCCAAATTTCAGCTATAGTCATAATAACTTCACTCCCTTCTGAATAATTCTGATTTACTTCTTCTATCACTTTACCTATATCTTCTTTATCTAGTGTTTTTGATACACTTACTATATATCTGATATATGTTTCAAAACACTCTATACCTTCTTGCTGATTTTCTATTTTATTTAGCGCTATTAGGGATCTGTGTATATTTTCAAATATTCTTCTTTTATCGATTCCGCATTCTCTAAAATATCTTTTGTTCCATCCACTTCAATTATAGGGCAATTCAATGATTCTGACCAATGTTTAACACTTACAATATCACGTGATTTAACAAATTCAAAGAATCGCTTCTCTGATTCATACATGTCTCCACCTTTTTTTACCCTATCTCCAAATTTAGCTATCGATCTTTGCTCCACTCGTTTAACCCGAATATCATATGGCACATCTATGAAAACTCCAAGCTCATATAATGAAGATATTTCTTCACCAAAATTTCCTTTAACAGCAGATAGAACAAATTCATCATACTTTTTTATATCTTTTAGCATTAAACTCACGTATTCTTCTCTTGTGAGTTGATTTTTATATGGTATATCTGATTCAGTAAATGCATAATCTTCAACATCCATATGCTTATATCCTAATAACCTCGCTAACGCTTTTCCTAATGTAGATTTTCCGCTACCATTTAGACCAAATACTATTATTCCCATAGGCATGTTTACCTCCATTCTGAATTTTATTATATATTTATTCTAGGATTGGTGCAATGTAAGGTTCTGGTATTTATAGAAACTAATCATAGCTGCAAACAACTTTGTCTTCTTTGCCAAAATAGGCAAGAACAGTGAGCATGCGGGTTTCAGACGGAACACATCGGGGACGGACCTGACTTTGTTAAAAATCAAACACAGATCAGGTACCGTCCCCGATGTATTCCTTGGCGAAGAAATTGGTGAATATAGAGGAAATTAAAAAAACATCTTGCATTTTTTAGTTGCAAGATGTTCTTTAAAATTAGATGATTTGGGTTAGAAATTGCACAGTACGTACGTCCCCGTGAGTTACCCTCCGGGTTTTCCATCATATAATCTCTTAGTATAGTATCAAAATACATAACAACCTTTTTGAGTTTAAATATCTGCCACACAAAATGTTCTTGTTCATCAAGCACTTGTTTCAAGTTATTTTCATTTATACTTGATAGCTTTCTTTCCCCTATAATTTTCCAAAAGGTTTCTTTACCTCCAAAGTCCAGTTTTTCATATTCTGCCAAAATATTCTGATGAGAACCAATATATCTACCAACAGAGGCTTTGGCTATTCCGTTTTTTTCTTTTAACCATTCTTCATTGTCAAGCCCTAAATATTGTAGAAGTAAGCCATCCTTAACATACTTATCAATAGTGTATAATTCAATTGCCTCATTGATATTATCTACTAAATAGTTACTATCTAATCTCTCATAAACTTCCTTCGACTTTTTTAACATATATCCTTTGGCCATATCTGCTCCCTCATAATATTCAACACATCTATAACTCTCTTTTTTCATATCTCCACTGCCCCCTTTAAAATTCTATTCAAATCGAATTATCTCAAAAATTTCTTTACTATTACCGATGTAAATAAGGCAACTAAAGCAACACCTGATATAATTTGAACCGCGGATACTAATAGACTCCATCCATAAGGAGTAATATTACCATACCCTACTGTCGAAAAAGTAATAATACTAAAGTGCATACATTCAAAAAAATCATTGATAATTTCACTAACTGGTACAGGTGTACCACCTTCTAATACATACTTAATAACCTCACCAGATGAATTTTTTATACCGGTAAACATATATATTATGGTGAAAATCAGAACATACCCAGATGCCCAAAATACAAATCTGCTCATCCTTTCACCAAAACCAAATAGTATCCACCCTAAAAAAAGAACACTTTTATCCCAGAAATCACGTTTCGTCATCATTAAATACTTGTTATGCATGTATGAATATTCTCGTGAATAGTCATCATTGAAATTACTAATTTTTAATACAGCAGAAATTGTATAAAATAGCTTTGCAACTTCACTGTATTTATCTCTAATAAACTCATTCTCTTTCATTAAATCCAATGAACTTGACTCCATCTGTCTTTTATACTCATCCTTAATCCTCTTCCTGTAACCTTTCAAACTTAACTTGCTTATATAAACATCAGTGTCAACTTCTCCATCAAGTATTGATTTTAGAAATATTAGTTCATAATTAGTAGTGCCTTTAATCTGTGCACCATTCAATTTACAATCTTCTATAGTGAGTCCATAAAAGCCACAATTGTTAAATATTATATTTGGCATCTCGTTTTCTTTCATTGTGCTGAGCATGATGGTACATGAATCAAATATAAGACCATCAGCAAGAGAATTACGTATATCTATTTGTAACATACTACAGTTACAAAATTCGGTCGATATTTGAGTGTTCTGATGAGTAGTACCATTGTACTCCATTTCATGATCCCTTAGACAACAGTTCTGAAAAATCACTTTACCACTATTTGTTGTACACTTTTCAAACCTACAACCTATAAAGTGGCAACCATTAAAAATGATATTCGTAAACTCACAGTTGGTAAAGTCCACATAAAAAAAACTTTTCTCACGTACTTCTATGTAATGCTCCTCACTCATCGCAGCAGTTTTACCCCACTTTGTATCCTTAAATAATACAAAATTATATGAATTATGTTTAAACTCTGAGTACTTCTTTTCATAGGATAGGTTGTTTTCACATCTCTTTTCAAATGATAACGAGTCCTTGTATTCTTCTTTACTTGATTTGAGCCGTTCTTCTTGGATATTAAAGAACTTAATCCTATCCGCTCTTGCTTTCTTAATTTCACCATCTATCCTTTTATCCATTTGCTTATAGTATTTCTTTTTCATATTTTTCTCCCCCAACGACAGATTATGCATGACATCATACCCATTCACGTTTATACTCTTTTGAAATATATCTTACTTACTCATACTACCCTTTTAGCGGTTCTCATTTTTGTCAATTCAGTATAATTTATGTTAGTTCTACACGCCCTCCAGAAGAATATAACGCTTCTTCACATCTAGTAAGAGATTTTATTATATTTCTAATCGTTATATTTACAACTTAATTACATATTGCTCTCTATGGTATTATTTGTCAACAAAAAACAACGCTATTATATTCACGTTATTTCTCTAAAAATTAATTATTCTTCCTATTACTCATAAATATCATTATCATTATAATTACAACTTCATTCTCGCCAATCGATTTATCTAACCGAATTATTACCTATGTCAATATCTACTATCAAACAACTTGTCTTATCAATTTATTACCGCTATTCAGAGTCATAATAAACTTAATCTTATCAGTAAATAACTCATCATATAATCGGTTTGGGACTATTTATGATACGGTTCTCCGTACTATGTGCAACGGCGGTTTATGAGAATTAGCAATCATACAGAATTATAAATTTATGAATTAAAATCTCCCGAATTTCATATCCAACCTCTATGAATCTATTCCTATTACTCATTATCTTCTATGTCATATATCAGTGATTCTCTTAAAAACCATTTCATTATTTCATACATTCTATGCCAGTCAATTTCTAGTTCATACTGATTAAGAAATTGTGGTATATTCCCAATCAATAAATACCAATTACCAATGTACTCTCTATCAGATACTATCGCAAACATTGCATTATGTAATATTTCTAAGTATGACTTTTTGATATCATCTAGGTTATAGTAAGAATATAAGTCAATGAAAGGTAAACAAGAATACCATCCATCAGTATATCTCGATACTTCAAGATATCCAATATTATTATCATGAATATACTCTATGTCTGCTTCATGAATACACCCATGCTCAAATGGAATATATTTTCTTTTTTCTTCTTTTGCTTCTTTTAAGATTTCTATTCCCTTATATGTGATCAATTCTTCAATACCTTTATCCTCAATCGCCCCATATATTTTGTAGTCAAAGTAATCTATGGCATCGAGAACGCGACTACAGTATTTACTATGTAATGCATTTCTTATTTCATGATACTCAATGTTTTCACCATAATTATGGTATGAGAGCAGTTCAGATATTCTTCGATCAATGTGTTTAATATCAAGGCAATTTATTTTCTCAGGTATTAAATCGAATATATCTAACGGAAAATCACTATCATCAAATGTGCCAATTTGATCTAATTTATGTATTAGTGATTCATCTTTCATATCTATATAGTTTCTAAGTAGATGTCTAATCCCTTTTTCACTTTGATTCATAACTGTTCTTAGTATATCAATCGATTTTAATTCTTCTAAAAAACCAAATTTCTCAAACACCCTTAATGCACTATCCAAAGTATATACACTGTAATCTTTTCGATTATAGTACATTGCCCACACTCGATTAACTGAATAAATATCAATATGTCTCTTCTCATGATTTGCTAACCTTATAAAGGATTGCGCATACCCTACTGCTTCAAAAGATCCATTTGGAGCATATTCCCTTATAATACCGTCAAGAGTTTTACCATAAAAGAAATTCTTCTCTCCTAATTCACCTAGTTCATTTAGTTGGTATTTAACTGATGCCAACATTCTGGCTGACCATCTACCTTCAATACCATTCTCTTCGACGATTTTCCTTAATTGGTATGTTGCTATGCTTTCATCATTATTCAAGTATTCATCCAATATTTTGAAATAGATATTCTCTTGGTCTTGATTAAT
The DNA here is from genome assembly GCA_025210965.1 of Tissierellales bacterium. Lineage (NCBI taxonomy): Bacteria > Bacillati > Bacillota > Tissierellia > Tissierellales > Tissierellales bacterium. The sequence goes on along the minus strand of JAOAQY010000120.1, from coordinate 2,331 downwards.
CCAGACTTGAACCATATGTCTTATTAAGATATCTTGCTTATCAAATCCGAATATATCATTATCTTGTAACTTTTCTAATGTTTCTTTGTAGTTTGGCTTGTTTTTCCTTTTATCAAAGTAAGATTGTTCATCATTTAATGTCTCATATAGTTTATTAATTTGATTAGAATCATACATGCTATCTGCCAAATACCTTTTATACGATGCTTCATCTTGCAACTTTAAAAGGATGTAAGTATTCCATAAAACACCCGAACTAAATATTTCTTCCTCTATAGTTACATGATTATTCATATATACAAGAATCTGATACACTAAACCATCATATCCAATTAAGTCATTCCGATTAGCCATTTGATAAACCAAGACAAATGAATAATATTGATATAAATCTAGTACTCCTTCTCGTTTCTCCAATAACTTCTGTAGCTGGCCGTAAAATGAAGTTATTGAATTATAATCAAAAGTTCTTTCAAGTAAGGCTGAAAAATTATCAACCTCGCTATACATCCATAATAGTTTTTTATAGAAATCTTCACTAAGTTCAAATGAAGACAATCTTGACATGAAATTAACTTCTCCACTCAACAAACTATTCTGTACAAACTGATTCACTTTGCCTTCTAATTCTGGATAACTTTCAAGTTGATGTCGCAAATATGTGTTAAAACTATCATGAATTAAAGAAATCCTATTCAGCGTCCTTTTAAACAAGTATGGATGCACTTCAATAAAATCCATGATTGCATCTACCACGAAAGATTCTTCAAGAATAGTACTAAGTTCAGACTCTGTAAAGAAACTATTGTTTGTTGCAAAAATAGATAATAACGATTTTGGATTAACTTTTTCAATCAATATATCATAATATTGATTTATGTCTTCAATCTCTAGCGCAATATTGATCACTTTATGCTTTATGTAATGTTCAGCAATAAAGTAAGTGATTATCGGATAACCATCAGTAACTTCATAGATTTTCTTAACAACTCTGTATTCACAGATGTTGTAAGCCATAGCCAAATATAATGCAGTTTCGTCAAAACTCCAATTTATCAATTCCGTCAATTTCCAACTAACCTTGGCTAAAAGTGGTCTTGACAAAACGACCATACGAGCCTCTTCCAATGAATCAATAAAGTCTATGAATAATTGAAGTTCTTTCGGATTATAATTTTCAACATGATCAAGACCATCAATAATTAATATTTTCTCTTGTCTGATAATCTCTTGAATCAATTCATCAATAGTGTAACTCCTTGGAGAATTGAAAACTCCTAGTGCCACATCATCTAAAAATGCATCAAATTGCAATCGTTTCATAAGTCGTTCATCTTGAGACCCAGTCCAAAATCTATATACTATTGCATCATTATACTTTTGAATCAACTCTTCAACATAATGACTCTTACCTACGCCAGGCTTGCCACATATCCATAAAATTCCCTTTTTCACTTTATCTAATGGTTCTCGTATTAAGATTGTTCTTTCACTTAAGTCTAAAGACATTCTAATCACTTTTGGAAGTTCTTCTTCATTTATTACAAATTTTGAAGAAGTTACCATAGAAAATGCGAACTGAATTATCTGAACTTCTCTACTTTCAGTACTGAACATTTCATCAAGTAGATCTTGTATATCAATGGGAGTTAGTGGTATTATCACAATTCCGTTTACTTTCCTTGCTGGAAACCCCATGAACTCTGAATCAGTATCAATCTGATCAGTATTAATTATTACAATATTATTCTCTTCTTGATTGTAGTCATTAGAGTTTCCTTTGATTCGAACACTGTCTCTGGTTATAACAATGTCATCCAATGTAGTACTAGGGTAATTTTTTACTTGAATTCTATAATTCTCATTAGCCTCAATATATAAATCATCAAAGTTTCCACTAATAATTGTTTCCGATTCAATTTTTTTGATTTTTCTTTCAACATCCATCTTTGCTACAAATAGCGTAAATATGTAGTGCTGAAATGTATAACCTTTAAGTGCATTTCGTGCAACTTGCCCCATAACGTCCTCCTCTAACCATCAATACTATATTAAATCTTTTAGTCTATCTATTTACTTTTGCTTACTATGTCTCAAATTGCAAAAATATCCATATTATCACACTACAAAAACCGCCATTACTTATGATACGGTTCCCCCCTACTAATCCTAAATCCCCTATAAATCTGTTCGAGCAGTATCATCTTCATGAGCTGATGGGGAAATGTCATCTTTGAAAACGAAAGTTTGAAGTCGCTCATGTTTTTGAGTTCATCGTCTAGACCTAGTGATCCACCGATTAGAAATGTGAGGTTTGACTGTCCTCTTAGG